>CAMOVY010000126.1 GCA_946627905.1 uncultured Clostridia bacterium | reverse complement strand
CAGGCTCTCGATAGGTAACGGCAAAATGCTGCCCTGCACGCCAAACGGAATTATGAAAATGCTCGAATATGAAGGCATTGATCCCGAGGGTAAAACCTGCGTGATAATCGGCAGAAGCAATATTGTCGGAAAGCCCGTCGCGTTGCTTTTGCTTAAAGAAAACTGCACGATAACCGTTTGCCACAGTAAGACCGAGAATTTAAGCGAAATTACAAAGCAAGCGGATATTCTGATAGCGGCAATCGGAAATCCCGAATTCGTTAAAGCCGATATGGTGAAAAAAGGCGCTATCGTTATAGACGTCGGCATTAACAGAACGGAAAGCGGACTGTGCGGCGACGTGGATTTCGACGAGGTGAAAGATAAGGCGGCGTTTATTTCTCCCGTGCCGGGCGGTGTAGGACCTATGACAATCGCCATGCTTATGCAAAACGTATATAAATGCGCGGTAAGGAGAGAAAATGCAAGGCTTTGACGTTAAGTATAAAGAATACCTTACGTATTTTGAAGACTGTCTTAAAGCGCGGTTAAACTCTTTAACCGAAAGTGCGCCCGAAAAGATAAAAGCGGCGATGGAATACGCCGTGACGGGGGGCGGGAAACGCGTTCGCCCCGTGTTGTGTTTTGCCGTATGCGAAATGCTTGGCGGGCGTTTGGAAGATGTAAAAGAAATTGCGCTCGCCATCGAGTTTATTCACTCGTACTCGTTAGTGCACGACGATTTGCCCGCTATGGATAACGACGAATATAGGCGAGGCAAGTTATCCACGCATAAAAAGTTTGGGGAAGCGATAGGCATTTTAGCGGGCGACGCGCTTTTGAATTTTGCGTTTGAAACGATTTTTTCGGCAAACGGGTTTACGGACGGATATATTAAAGCCGCGCGGCTTATCGCCGACTATGCGGGATATGGCGGTATGATAGGCGGGCAGGTATCAGACCTTGAAAACGAAAAAAGTCAAACGGCGGGCGAAACAGAACTGTACGAAATATATCTGAATAAAACCGCAAAACTCATTTCCGCACCCATACTTGCCGCGTCTTTGATTTGCGGCGGCAAATTTTACGACGAATTAAAAGAATTCGGATATCATCTCGGTATATTATTCCAGATAACCGACGATATTATGGACGAGTGCGGAACGATAGAGCAAATAGGCAAAACCCCGCACAAAGACGACGCGGAAAACAAATTGACCGCGGTAAAAGTTTTCGGGCTGACGGGCGCTAAAAAAGTTGCCGAAAAACATTATTTAAGCGCAAAAAGTATAATCGGTAAAATAGACGGCGCGGGATTTTTAACCGAGTTTACCGATAAAATGTACTTAAGAAAAGCATGAGAGCGGACGAGTATTTAACGCTGAACGGGTTTTTCGATTCCCGAACCAAAGCAAAGCAGGCGATAGAGCGCGGGGAAGTGTTTTTTAACGGTAAGCGCGTTATAAAGCCTTCGGCGGAAACCGACGGAAAAGATATTAAAACGGAAATAAAAAGCGCGGCGAGTTTCGTTTCGCTCGGCGGATATAAGTTAGCGAAAGCGTTAAAAGATTTCAACTTAAGCGTCGAAGGACTTACCGTTGCGGATATAGGGGCAAGCACGGGCGGCTTTACCGATTGCCTTTTACAAAACGGCGCAAAAAAAGTCTACGCCGTGGATTTGAACGACGGTTTGCTGCATAACTCGTTAAAAGGCGACGAAAGAGTTATAAGCATTATAAAGAACGCAAAAATCTTAAAACGCGAAGATTTAGACGGAACGAGTTTAATTACCGCGGATTTAAGTTTTATATCCGCAAAACAGGTTTTATCCGTTTTTTACGATATTTTGCCAAGCGACGGGCGATTGATTTTACTTATAAAGCCGCAGTTCGAAATAGGCGAAAGACGCAGATTTAAAAACGGAATTATACGGGACGCGAAAATTATAAAAAACGCCTGTAAAGAAGTTTTTGAAGCGGCGATAAAAGCGGGCTTTTCCGCCCTGAAACTAACAACCGCACCCGTTTTCAACGATAAGAATACCGAATTTCTTATATTGCTGAAAAAAGGCGCAAATAGCGGCGCAAGTTTCGACGAATTGTTTAATTTTTAATTTATATTGTAATTTATTATAAATTGTGGTATCCTTTTTCTGATATGAAAGTATTATTGTATTTTAATCCCGACAAAGAAATAAACGGCGAATATTTTGCCGAAGTAAAACGCCTTTTCAAAAAACACGGCGTGGATTTTGATTGCGTCTCTAACGATATCGAACCCGAAACGTTAGATTACGACGCTGTTTTTGCCGTAGGCGGCGACGGAACGCTTTTGCGCAGAACGGAAATAGCAAACGTAAACGCTCTGCCCGTAATAGGCATAAACTGCGGTAAACTCGGTTTTTTATCGGAATTCGAAGCGGACGAAATAGAAAACGCCATAATTGCCTTAAAAAACGGCGAACTTATAAAAGATGAAAGACTTACCCTTAAAATAACGTATAAAAACAAGACCTATTACGC
>CAMOVY010000125.1 GCA_946627905.1 uncultured Clostridia bacterium | reverse complement strand
CTACACGGTCTAAAAATTTGATTATGGCTTTGATTCCGTCGTCGCTCCAAGGTCCGCCTTCCGTGTAGGAAAAACCGAACATAAGATACAGCCTTAACGTGTCCGAACCGTATTTTTCCACGTACGGGTCGGGGGCGATTATGTTGCCCTTGGATTTACTCATACGCATACCGTCAGGACCTAAAATAACGCCCTGATGTACCAAAGATTTAAACGGTTCGTCGAATTTTAAGTATCCCATATCGCGTAGCGCTTTGGTAATAAACCTTGCGTAAAGCAGGTGCATACACGCGTGTTCCGCACCGCCTACGTATTTGTCTACGGGCAGTATTTTGTTTATAATGTCCGGATTAAACGGCTCTTTGGCGTTTTTGGAATCGGGATATCTTAAATAATACCAACTCGAACACACGAACGTATCGAGAGTGTCGGGGTCTCGCTTTGCAGGTCTGCCGCATACGGGACAGACGGTATTCATAAAGCCTTCGTATTTAGCGAGCGGCGATTTTCCGTCGGGTTTGAATTCTACGTCGTAGGGGAGTTTGACGGGTAAATCGCTGTAGGGTACGGGAACAGCGCCGCAATGTTCGCAATGAATAACGGGGATAGGCGCGCCCCAATACCTTTGGCGCGAAACAAGCCAATCGCGCAGTCTGTAGTTGGTTTTGTGCGCCGCTTTGCCTTCGCTTACGAGTTTGTTTATAATTGCCTTTCTCGCTTCTTCGCTGGTCATGCCGTCAAAGCCCGGACTGTTTATGACTATGCCGTCGGAGCAGAAAGGAAGTTCGTCTTCGCAATTTATGCCTTTAATTACTCTGGTTATCGGTAAATCGTACTTTTTCGCAAAGGCGTAGTCGCGTTCGTCGTGAGAAGGTACGCCCATTACCGCGCCCGTACCGTAAGAATAAAGCACGTAATCCGCAGCGAAAATAGGCACGGATTTGCCGTTAATGGGGTTAATGGCGTTGTGTCCTATATAAACGCCCGTTTTTTCGCGCGCGGTGGAAAGTCTGTCTATTTCGTTGGTTTTAGATGTCTCGAAAATATATTCTTCAACCGCTTTTTTCTGTTTTTTGGAAGTGAGTTTTTTAACGAGCGGGTGTTCCGGCGCAAGCACTACGTAAGAAACGCCGAACAGAGTGTCCGCGCGGGTGGTAAACACTTTGAATTTATCGCCGCTTTCCGCGGTAAATTCTATTTCGCCGCCCGTGGATTTGCCTATCCAGTTCTTTTGCATAAGTTTGGTTTTTTCAGGCCAGTCGAGTTCGGATAAACCTTGTAAAAGTTCTTCCGCATAATCGGTAATTTTGAAAAACCACTGCGTTAAATCCTTTTTTACGACCGTTGCGCCGCACCTGTCGCACTTGCCGTCGATAACCTGTTCGTTGGCAAGTACGGTTTTACAGTCGGGACACCAGTTGACGGGCGCTTCTTTTCTGTAAGCCAACCCTTTTTCGTACAGTTTAAGGAAAAGCCACTGCGTCCATTTGTAATAATCTTCGTTGCAAGTCTTAATCTCGGCGTCCCAATCAAACATCGCGCCCATTTCGCGCAAAGTCTGTTCCATATTCGCGATATTCTGTTCCGTAGAATCTTTGGGGTGAACGCCCGTTTTTATGGCGTAATTTTCGGCGGGAAGTCCGAACGCGTCAAAGCCCATAGGTTGAAAGACTTCAAAGCCTTTCATTTTTTTATAACGCGCAAAACTGTCGGTCGGTCCGTAGTTGTACCAGTGCCCGAGGTGCAGTTTTGCGGCGGAAGGGTATGAAAACATTTCCAGACAATAATATTTTTTATCGCTATTATTGCCGTCAAATCTTGCAAGACCGATTTTTTCCCAATAGGCTTGCCACTTTTTTTCAACCTTCTTCATGTCCATAAAGTAATTTTCCTCCGAAAATAACAAGTAAAATTTCAACTGTTATACATTATATATTATAAAAATACGCAAGTCAAGTATAATAGGGCGGGGTGGCGCGCATTATTAAGCAAAAAAATATCTTTTTTAGTTTTAATTATTGCTATTAGCGTTTACAAAAAGCGCAAAAAATGTTATACTTTTATTGATTAATTTTAACGGAGAGCTGAATTATGTTACTTAAAACGCCTTTTACAAATATGGAACAGGTTGTTAATTACTTTCCTATCCTTTACGGAACGGACGAGATGTATCAACGGAACAGATATGAAAAGGCTTTTGCCGAATTTAAAAAAATTTACGGCATGACCGATGCGTACATCTGTTCTTCAAGCGGAAGGGTAGAACTTTTGGGTAATCATACCGACCATAACGGCGGTAAGGTTTTATCCACTGCGATAAGTCTTGACACTCTCGCGTTCTTTTTACCTAACGGGACGGATAAAGTCGACGTATTCAGCGAAGGGTACGGCAAAATAACCGTAGATTTGTCTGAAGATAAAGGGGTAAATGAAACTGAAAAGGGCACAACCGTTTCGCTTATACGCGGCGTTGCAAAATCTCTTAAAGATATGGGATTTAACGTCGGCGGGGTTAACGCG
>CAMOVY010000124.1 GCA_946627905.1 uncultured Clostridia bacterium | reverse complement strand
TCGGGGGTTTGGTTTAACCCGAATACCGCCAAAAGCACAGAGCCTAAAACGACGGTGATAATCGCAACTATTATCCAGATTTTGAGTTTACCGAAAAGTTTCATAATTATTCACCCGCCTCTTCCGTGTTTCCGTCGGTGCGTTTAAGCCCCAGAAAACTTTGGTTATATTTTACTATCGCTAAAATCAGGTTTGCGAACATTCTGGAAACAAGCAGGTTTATCGCCGCGGAAAGCGCCGCGCCCACCGCAAACAAAAGCGCGAAGTTTTTAAGCGCGCCCATAGATAACGCAAACAGAATAAGCGACGCTAACGCAAGTATGCCGGCAGTTCCCGCAATGGGTAAAAGCGCGCGGTTAAAGCCCGTTTTAACGGCACTTTTCACCGTTTTGCCGCGTGCAAACTCTTCTTTAATGCGTTTAGACGTTATCATAAACCCGTCCGCAAGCAGAACTACCGAAAGCGCTATGGCGATAACGCCGCCGATTGAAACCTTTATACCCGGAATTGCTATCATAAGGAAAAGGTAAATATCGGTAAATAATATCGTCGAAAGACAGGACACCAAGCCGTATTTTTTATCAATCACGAACATCGCCGCAATTATCGCGACTAAAAGCACGGATATCGCTATCACGCTTTTTACTTCGAGATTGCACCCAAGCGGCGAAGAAACGTCTTCCCCGTCGGACACTTCGTATTTATAAGCAAGCCCGCCCGTCTTTATCTGCAAAGCCGCCTGTTTTGCGCTTGCTTCCGAACCGGTGGTTATCACCAGCGATTTGTCGTTGATATAAGAAGACGACAGCGCGGAAGTACCAGGCAACAACACCGTATCACCTAAATTTATCTGTACGTAATACGTGGAGTTCGCATTTAAAAGTTCCATCAAAGCGTCGTAGCCGTAAGTGCTGAATTTAATGTTCACGTTATACGTAGTAGAAGAACCGTTGGTCGACGCCCCGATATAATAAGCGTCCGCAACGGGGTTGCCGTCATCTAAAATCTGTTCGGTAGGATTTTGCGAAGTACCGCCGTAAAAGGTCAGTTCGCCGTACGCCGCGACTACTTTAATATCGCTTGAAAGCGTGTCGGTGTCAACCGTACCGAAACTATTTACGCTGCCGCGCGCTTCTATACGGATATCGTAATCCTTTACCGCTTCGTCAACGTCTTTTATCGCTTTTACCGAATAATTTTCATAACCCAAAAGGTTGAGCCTGTATTTCAACGTGTTTATAACTTCGTCCACGTCGTCCACGTCGTTAACGTTGTCCCTTGAAAGAGTAAGCGTGTACGCCGTGCCGCCGCTTAAGTCGTAGTCGGTTTGTATCGCGCCCAAAAACCCGTTAAAATTCTTCGTTCCCACGGGAAATCTCGCAAAAGCGAGAAACGTAAGGACAGCCGTTATAACGAGCGTTATGGTAAGCAATACGATTGCTTTGCTTTTTTTCATCGTTGCCTCCGCACGAAACCTTTAGTATTTTTGCCTTTCGTGCTATCTAAAATTATATAATATTTTAACAGTTCAGGTCAATGATTTTTCAATTTTTTTTGAAAAGAACGCGCTTTTACCGCTATTTTTTTATACGTACGGTAATTTTACGCCTTTTTATGCGAAAAAACGCTTCAAAATCTTAACCTTTAATAAATAAAAAATACGCAACCGCCGCGGCAATACCAAGCCCCAAAACGGCAAGTATACCGATTTTCCATTTGGATTTGGGATACTTTCCGTAAGTTTTGCCCGTCGTGCCGTTTACGAAAAAGTTATAAAGTTTCTGACGGAACGTAAAATTACCCACGTACACGGGCAACATTACGTATTTATACTTTACCCCTTCGTGCGTGGTGGATACGTTGAGATAATCCACTTTGTCGTAATGGTACTGCGCGAGAATACGTTTACGCAGTATCGCGTCTATTCTGGTCTTTGCCACGTCCCAACAGTACGACAGTTCCTTGTCGTAATGGTACGCCATAAAGCCCAAAAGATACTGCTCTTTATATTCTTTACTCGAATTTGTGTCGTACGGCGAAAGTTTATCGAGTTCTTTCTGCCCGCACTTATCGCCCGCCGCTATCGCCAAGTCGTCGAAAAAGTCGGTAAAAGTGCCGCTTATATGCCGCCACACGGTATAAGTTTCGGTACGCCTGTTCTTGCCCGAACCGACAGTACGCGTATGCGTTGTGCCTATTCTGCCCTGATACGTAGAATATGTATGACTATCGAAAGTAAAGCAAGGCGTGTAAACGCCGTTTACGTTTTCGGCGTCTAAATTTCTTTTGAACTTACGCGGCGCAAAAAACCGCTTTTTCGCCCAAATTTTACTGAACTCAAGCGCCTTATCGTGCCCGAAAGTAAAAGGCAACACCGCGTCCGGCTTTAATCCCGCAAGTTCTTCGATTTTCTGCACGTGCGCCGTGCCGCAGAAAGGACAAATCTTTGCCGTTTCGCCTTTAGCAAGCACCACTTTCGCGCCGCAGTTGTCGCAACGGAATACCGCCGTTTCGTCCGCTTTCCAAACGGCGTCCGCGGACAACCCG
>CAMOVY010000123.1 GCA_946627905.1 uncultured Clostridia bacterium | reverse complement strand
AAATTTGCCCGTCAGGGCAGTGTGCCGCGCAATTCATTTCTTTGAAGAGAATAAGCGTGTGGACGCGGCGCATAAAGCAATAGAGAATAAAAACTTGCCAGAATTTCTTAACGCCGTAAAACAGTCAGGTATAAGTTCAATGTGTAAACTCCAAAACTGTTTCGTTGCGGGTGGCGGCGAGCAGTTGATTCCCAAAGCGTTATTTATATGCGAGAAATATTTAAAAGGCGGCGCTAACAGGGTACACGGCGGGGGGTTTGCCGGTACGATACTAAATATCGTCAAAAACGAATTTTCAGCCGAATTTATATTAAAAGCGGACAGCCTTTTCGGCGCGGAAAACGTTATACCGCTCAAAACGAGAAAGAAAGGCACAATCGTTTTATAAATACTAATAATTTTCTATAAAATTATGTCAGACATAAAGGTGGTTTTATGAGAACAGATATATACGAAAACCCGTTAATTACGAGATACGCATCGACAGAGATGGCGCAGAACTTTTCGGATGATAAAAAATTCCGTTTATGGCGTAAATTATGGATAGCGCTTGCGGAGGCTGAAAAGGAATTAGGGCTTAATATTACCGACGAGCAAATTGCGGAGTTGAAAAAATATGCCGACGATATAAATTACGACGTAGCGGCGGCTTTCGAAAAAGAAGTAAGGCACGACGTTATGGCGCGCGTGAAAGCATACGGCGCACAGGCGAAAAGCGCCGCGGGTATAATTCATTTGGGGGCGACGAGTTGTTTCGTGGGAGATAACGCCGAAATTATTATGATAGACAACGCGCTCGATATCGTACTTTCCAAACTTATAAACGTTATCGCTAATCTTAAAAATTTCGCGTTGAAATATAAAGATTTGCCGACTTTAGGCTTTACGCATTTTCAGCCGGCGCAACTTACTACCGTCGGTAAACGCGCTTGTTTGTGGCTTCAGGATTTATTGATGGACTATAATTCCTTAATAGATTTAAAAGAGGCTGTAAAACTTCGCGGGGTTAAAGGAACTACGGGCACGCAAGCAAGTTTTATGGACTTATTCGATAACGACGAAAACAAGGTAAAAGAACTTGAAAAACTTGTATTAAAGAAACTCGGTTATAAAAAAGCATATCCAATCACGGGGCAGACGTATCCCAGAAAATTCGATTATAACGTATTGTCCGTTCTGTCGGGCATAGCGCAAAGCGGCTACAGATTTGCAAACGATATCAGGCTGTTGCAGAGTATGAAGGAAATCGAAGAGCCGTTTGAAAAAACGCAGATAGGTTCTTCGGCGATGGCGTATAAACGCAACCCTATGAGAAGCGAAAGGCTTTGTTCGCTCGCAAGGTTTGTAATGAGTACGCCTATAAACACGGCGTTTACGGCGTCAACTCAATGGTTTGAAAGGACTTTGGACGATTCTGCAAATAAGCGCATAGTGATAGCGCAGGCGTTTTTGGCGGTGGACGGATTGTTGAAACTGTATATGAACGTGTCGGAAAATCTCGTCGTATACGATAAAGTTATAAGAAAACACGTGCTTTCCGAACTTCCGTTTATGGCGACTGAAAATATTATAATGGAAGGCGTAAAAAAAGGCGGAAACAGACAGGAATTGCACGAAAGAATACGTCAACTTTCGATGAAAGCGGCGGAAAACGTTAAAATAAACGGCGGGGAAAACAATTTGGTCGATTTAATCAAGCAAGACGCAACGTTTGCAAACGTTAAAGACGGTTTAGACGACGTTTTAGTGCCTGAAAAATATACGGGTCGCGCCGCGTCTCAGGTAAAAGAATTCATAGAAAACGAAGTAGAACCGATTTTGGCGCAAAATAAAGATAAACTCGGATTAAAGGGCGAAATTTTATTATAAGAAATTACGTAATTATTGATAGAAAGAGTAAAATGGATATTAACGCAAAATCATTTGAACTTGGCAGTAAGCGTTCGGTTATTCGCGAACTTTTTGAATACGGTAAAAAGCGCAAAGCCGAAATCGGGGAAAATAACGTATACGATTTCAGTCTTGGCAATCCGAGTGTTAAGCCGCCCGAAAAAGTAAAGAAAACGCTTATTCAATTATTGAATTCGGATAATGAAACGGCTTTGCACGGATATACGTCCGCGCAAGGCGACGTTGCGACGAGAACTGCCGTTGCAAACTCTTTGAATAAACTTTATAACGGCAATCTTTCGCCCGAACTTATTTATATGACTTGCGGCGCGGCGGCGTCTTTGACTATTACGTTAAAAGCATTGACGAACGCAGGTGAAGAGTGTGTTGTTTTCGCTCCGTTTTTTACCGAATACAGGGTTTTTATCGAAAATGCGGGTGCGGAAATGGTAGTTTCCGACCCCGAAGAAAAAACTTTTCAGATTGACTTTGACGATTTGAAACGCAAAATAACGCCTAAAACCAAAGCGGTTATTATAAATTCGCCGAACAATCCGAGCGGGGTTATCTATACCGAAAAAACCATCGAAAAATTAAGCGCGATATTACAAGAAAAAGAAGCGGAATACAATCACGCTATTTATCTTATTTCGGACGAGCCTTATCGCGAACTCGTTTAC
>CAMOVY010000122.1 GCA_946627905.1 uncultured Clostridia bacterium | reverse complement strand
AAATATGTGCGAAAAATAATCTATGCTGTACCCGAATTCGCCCGCCAGCGCTGAAACCGTTAGTTTTTTGCCGTAATCGGAATTGATTTTTTCGACGACGGCAAGCATAGGCGAGTTTTCGTTTGCGGAGATAAGCGGTGCTTTTATAAAGCACGATAAAATCATATTCATAACAGCGGTTTTTTTGACGTCGAACAACGCGTCGCCCTTTAACGCCATCAGTTTTTTTATTAAACTTAATATAAGTTCGTATTCCGACGAAAAGTTATAGAAAGAAAACAGATTTTCCATAGGGATAAAATCCGAAATCGGCAGAAAATCGACGAAATATTGTACCATATAATCGTCGCAGCGCGTTTCTAAAAGCGTCGACTGCGGAACGTAGTACGCGGTATTCGGTTTCAGGTCAAATTCTCCGAAAGTGGTTTTTACGTGCCCGCCGCCTTCCGCCACGCACCATATGCGGCTGTGGTTCCAGTAGGAAAAACTGTTGTTAACGTCGGCGTTCCAGTCGAAATCGATATCGCCGTATAGACTACGGTTTCCGACTTTTTTTCTACCAAATTGAACTACGTCGTATCGGAACGCGGAAAAAGAATAAACGTTATCGTGTCCGAACATTTTGCCACTCCTTTTTTCTTTGTTATAAAGATTATAATATTTTTTACCGAATAAATCAACTCCACGGTAAAATTACCCACTTGTTGAGTTGATGTAAAAAGCGGATTTATCCATATTTAGCGCAAATAAAGATATTTACAATTAAAACAGGTCAGATATAGAATTATAACAGAAAATAAAATTTCGGAGATAAAAACATGGCAAAATCGAGATTGATAGGCGATTACCCCGTAATAGGCATACGCCCGACTATAGACGGCAGGCGCGGAAAAATCAAGGTGCGTGAAAGCCTTGAAGACCAAACTATGAATATGGCGAAAGTCGCAAAAAAACTGATAGAAGACAACGTTTTTTATTCCAACGGCGAAAAAGTCAAGGTAATAATCGCAGATACGACAATCGGCAGAGTGGCGGAAGCGGCGGCTTGCGCGGACAAGTTCAAAAAAGCGGGCGTAGATATAACGCTTACGCTTACGCCTTGTTGGTGCTACGGTGCGGAAACGATGGATATGGACCCTATGACCATAAAGGCGGTGTGGGGCTTTAACGGAACGGAGCGCCCGGGGGCGGTGTACCTTGCGTCGGTGCTTGCCACGCACGCGCAGAAAGGTTTGCCTGCGTTCGGTATTTACGGGCATGAAGTGCAAGATGCGGACGATACCGCTATCCCCGAAGACGTAAAAGAAAAAATTTTGCGGTTTAGCCGCGCGGCGGTAGCGGTTGCGACAATGCGGGGCAAATCGTATTTACAGATAGGTTCAATATGTATGGGTATAGGCGGCAGTATAATAAGCCCCGAATTTTTTGAAGAATACTTGGGTATGCGTTTAGAGAGCGTAGACGAAGTTGAAATCATACGCCGAATTACCGAGGGTATATACGACAGAGCGGAATATCAAAAGGCACTTGCTTGGATAAAAGAAAAATGTAAGCCTGATTTTGATAAAAACCCCAAAGAGTTGCAAAAGAGTGCGGCTCAAAAGGAAAAAGACTGGGAATTCACGGCAAAAATGGCGTGTATTATAAAGGATTTGTTCAACGGGAACAAAAATTTGCCCGAAGGATATGAAGAAGAGGCTGTAGGGCATAACGCGATAGTCGGCGGTTTTCAAGGTCAACGTCAATGGACGGACTTTTATCCAAACTGCGATTTTCCCGAGAGCATATTAAATTCGTCTTTCGACTGGAACGGGGCGAGAGAACCGTATATACTTGGTACGGAAAACGACACGCTTAACGCGGCGGCAATGCTGTTCGGGAAGTTGCTTACGGGAAGAGCGCAAATGTTTGCGGACGTTCGCACGTACTGGTCAAAAGACGCGGTAAAAAGAACCACCGGCTACGAGATAGAGGGAAAAGCGAGAGAGGCGGACGGGTTTATTCATTTAATCAATTCCGGTGCTTGCTGTGTGGACGCTTGCGGTGAAGTGAAAGACGAAAACGGCAACCCGACTATGAAACGTTGGTGGGAAGTCTCCGATAAAGATATAGACGTTATGATGAGTGCAACTACTTGGCCTTACGCGGATTTAGGGTATTTCAGGGGCGGCGGATATTCTTCGAGATTTATAACCAAAGCGGAAATGCCCGCAACTATGATAAGGCTTAATCTTATAAAAGGTTTAGGACCGGTGTTGCAGATAGCGGAAGGCTGGACGATAAAACTTCCCGACGAAGTAAGCGATAAACTTTGGAAGAGAACGGATTACACTTGGCCTTGTACGTGGTTTACTCCCAGAATAACAGGCAAGGGCGCGTTTAAATCGGCATACGGTTTAATGAACAACTGGGGTGCAAACCACGGCGCAATATCTTACGGACATATAGGCGCGGATTTAATAACGATGTGTTCTATGCTTAGAATACCCGTATGTATGCATAACGTTGACGAAGATAAGATATATAGACCTGCGGCGTGGAACGCGTTCGGTATGGACAAAGAAGGGCAGGATTATCGCGCTTGCGCTGCGTACGGACCGTTATATAAAAATATAAGATAAAACCGAATAGCGTTAAATCCGCGGGGCGAT
>CAMOVY010000121.1 GCA_946627905.1 uncultured Clostridia bacterium | reverse complement strand
CGAGAGTAAGTATCCCCGTTTCTTTTAAGGTCTTACCCAAGATTATCATATTCGCAAGTCCGTCGAGCCCGTTATCACTTGCCATTTTCGTCGCAGGTATACCAACGGTGATAACATCGTCTCTGGTACCCTGCTGCATAATCAGCGAACTGTCGTATATGATATAACCTTTCGGTTCTGTTTCGTTATAATACTTTTCCAGCGAAGGAAGGTTCATCGCGATAAGCACGTCGGGCTTATCGACTATCGGAGAGCCTATCGGCGAATCGGATAAGGTGATGCTGCAATTTGCCGTACCGCCGCGCATTTCCGGTCCGTAAGACGGTAGCCACGAAACTTCTTTGCCGCATTTAAGCCCCGTGTATGCGAGCGCTTTGCCCGTAAACAGGATTCCCTGCCCGCCGAATCCCGCTATCAGGATTTTCGTCGTCATTTATTTTTCCTCCTTGTATTTGTCTTTGTAAACGCCGAGCGGATAATACGTTTCCATATTTTCGTCCAGCCATTTAATCGCTTCCTCAGGCGATAATCCCCAGTTGGTGGGGCAAGTGGATAATACTTCTATAAGCGAAAATCCTTTGCCCGCTATCTGGTTTTCAAAGGCGTGCTTAATCGCCTTTTTCGCCGCGCGTATGTTCTTTACGTTATTTACCGCCACCCTTTCAAGGTACGAAGCGCCCGTTATCTCGGACAACATTTCGCATACCTTTACGGGATAACCGACCACCGTCGTATCTCTGCCGTAGGGCGAAGTCTGCGTTATCTGGTTAGGCAGCGTCGTCGGCGCCATCTGCCCGCCCGTCATTCCGTAAATAGCGTTATTTACGAATATTATCGTTATATTTTCGTTTCTTGCCGCCGCGTGCACCGTTTCCGCAGTACCGATTGCCGCAAGGTCGCCGTCCCCTTGGTAGGTAAAAACTATCTTTTCGGGGTTAGCGCGTTTTGCGCCCGTCGCCACAGCGGGTGCTCTGCCGTGCGCCGCCTGTATCATATCGCAATTAAAATAATTGTAGGAAAATACCGAACAGCCTACGCTTGCTATGCCTACCGTTTTATCCAAAACGCCGAGTTCCGCCAAAGATTCGGCAACGAGTCTATGTATAATACCGTGCGTGCACCCGGGGCAATAATGCAAGGGCGCGTCGGTAAGACCTTTTGTCTTTTCAAATACTACCATTGTTTCGCTTCTCCTTTTTCGATTTTAGTGAGCGCGGACAGAACTTCTTCCGGCGTCATTATAACGCCGCCCGTTCTGCCGTAGAAATATACGGGCTTTTTGCAACCTGTGGCAAGTTTTACGTCGTCCACCATCTGCCCCATATTGAGTTCTACGGATAAAAACGCTTTTACCTTGTCCGCCGCTTTATTCAGCACGGCTTTCGGGAAAGGCCATAACGTAATAGGACGTATCATGCCTACTTTCAAGCCGCGTTTTCTCGCTTCTACTATGGCGTTTTTGGAAACGCGGGCGGCTATGCCGAACGCAACTACGCAAATTTCCGCGTCGTCCATCATAAACTCTTCGTACATAACCTCGTCTTTTTCTATCGCCGCGTATCTTTCATAGCGCGAAATATTCCACTGCTCTAATTGCGCGGGTGAAAGCGATAAGGAATTTATTACGTTTCTGCCCTCGTGTTCCGCAGTACCTGTGGTAGCCCATGGCTTTTCGTACGTTTCAATCGTGCTTGCATCAAGACTTACGGGTTCCATCATCTGCCCCATAGTTCCGTCCGCAAGTATCATTGCGGGAACGCGGTATTTATCGGCAAGATTAAAGCCCTTAAAGGTCATATCGAACATTTCCTGCACGGACGCGGGCGCTAAAACGATTAAGTGATAATCGCCGTGTCCGCCGCCCTTGGTCGCCTGAAAATAGTCCGACTGCGAAGGCTGTATGCCGCCAAGTCCCGGACCGCCCCTTTGCACGTTGACTATAAGTGCGGGCAGTTCGCACCCCGCCATATAGGAAATTCCTTCGCTTTTAAGTGAAATTCCCGGGCTGCTGCTGCTGGTCATTGCCCTTACGCCGCAAGCCGCCGCGCCTAAAACCATATTTATTGCCGCGACTTCGGACTCCGCTTGCAAAAACGTTCCGCCGATTTTGGGCATACGCTTTGCCATATACGCCGCAACTTCCGTCTGTGGCGTTATAGGATATCCGAAATAGTGCCTGCAACCCGCCATAATAGCCGCTTCGGCAAGCGCTTCATTTCCTTTCATTAAAACTTTTTCGCTCATAATACACCTACCTTTCCACCGTAATAACAGTATCGGGGCACATCAGCGCGCAACTCGCGCAACCTATGCACTTGTCCTGTTCTATAACCCCCGCGGGGTGATACCCCTTGGCGTTGATTTTATCCTTTGCGAGAGAAACTATGCCTTTCGGACACACCGAAACGCACAACCCACAACCTTTGCACCTGTCTTCGTTAAAACTAACCTTTGCCATTTTTTCTCCTTTAATCACAGCCAGTCGCCGTACTTTATGGGTTCGACCGGCAACACCTTGTCAATTTTTTCCTGCGCGGTTTCGCACAAACGCTTTATTACCGCAGAAAACTTTAACGGAAGCCCTAGTTCTTCTCCTAATTTTTCGCAGAACTCCTTGCCGTAAAGTATATGTTTAAGTTCCGTTTCTTTGCCTAAATTCGCGACGTTGACTATTCCCGTAAATTTTATTCTCGACACCGCTTCAATCTCGTTCTTAACGCTTATCGCGCCCGAAATATCGCGCGTTTCGGGTCTAAACGGATTGACGACGAAAAGACAGCCGAAATTATTTTCTTC
>CAMOVY010000120.1 GCA_946627905.1 uncultured Clostridia bacterium | reverse complement strand
AATTTTATCCTATGATAAGCGCGCTGAAAGATTACGAGAACGCGGTGAATAAAAGCAGTAAAAAGAACCTTATCACTATCGTGGTTGAAAGAAGCGACGGATATAATTATGAATATTCTTATTACGCCTTTGCCGACGGAGTTGACGACGAATACAATTATAAAATAGCCGAACGGCTTATTAAAACCGTTCTGTGGGTATGCGGCGGCTATAAAATAATGATTAACGGTAGCAGTAAGATATACGAGTTTATCAAGGAAGCCTACACCTTACAGGGCAAGCGCGCGTTTGACGTGGACTTTATGCAGACCGTTTACGAAAAGCCGTTCGTGGTGGAATACGTTGACGTTATTCCCGAAAAGAAATACGAAAACAAAAACGTCGGCGGGTTTATCGACGGTTGCCGCATAGGCTTTGACGCGGGCGGTAGCGACAGAAAGGTTTCCGCCGTCATCGACGGGGAAGTCGTGTATTCGGAAGAAGTCGTCTGGAACCCGAAGATAACCGAAGACCCGCATTATCATTACGACGGAATACTTACCGCATTTAAAACGGCGGCTTCTAAAATGCCGAGACTTGACGCGATAGGCGTTTCAACCGCGGGCGTTATCGTGGACGATAAACCGATGGTTTCTTCGCTGTTTATTAAGGTTGACAAGAAAAAATACGGCGATTTTGTTAAAAACATTTATATTAACGCCGCAAAAGAAATCGGCGCGCCGATAGTCGTTGCAAACGACGGGGATATTACCGCGCTTGCGGGCAGTATCGATTTAAAAGATAACGGCGTTTTAGGCATCGCCATGGGAACGAGCGAAGCGGTCGGCTACGTTAACGCGCAAGGCGGACTTAACGGCTGGATTTCGGAACTTGCGTTCGTGCCTGTGGATTTCTCCGAAAAAGCGATGGTGGACGAGTGGAGCGGTGATTACGGCGTGGGCTGTAAGTATTTTTCGCAGGACGCCGTTATTAAACTTGCCGAAAATGCGGGCTTTAAGTTCGAGCAGGGTTTAACGCCTGCGCAGAAACTTAAAATCGTGCAAAAACTTATGGAAAACGACGACGAGATGGCAAAAACCATATACGAAGATATCGGCGTTTATCTCGCGTATACTATCCCGTATTATTCGCTTTTTTATGATATTAAGCACTTGCTTTTACTCGGCCGCGTTATGAGCGGTAAGGGCGGCAGCCTGATTGTGGAAACTTGCAAAAACACTCTTGCAAAAGAATTCCCCGAATACAAAAATATAGATATAAGTCTACCCGACGAAAACAGCAGAAGAGTAGGTCAGAGTATAGCCGCGGCATCTCTTTGCCCAATAAAGTAAACGAATTATCAGTAAATACCCATAGCGGCGCGAACAAAAACTGTTCGCGCCGCTATGGGTTCTTTGCATTTATTTTATTGACTTTATATTATTTTTACAGTAAAATAATACTATATGATATAAAAAATAGGGCTCCCAAAAAATATTTTGTAAAAAGATTTTTTGAGAAAACAAAAAAGCAAGACCAAAAAGCCTTGCTCCGACGTGGCAGGGGAGACTGCGATGCGGACGAAGTCCTGCGTAGCGTAAGCGGAGCAGTCAGCAATCGGCGGAGACGGTTGTGTATTAAAGACAATAAAAAAATATCGGGCTTGCCGCTCGATATTTCTGGCAGGGGAGACGCGATTCGAACACGCAACCGGCGGTTTTGGAGACCGCTGCTCTACCGTTGAGCCACTCCCCTAAAAGTACCCTTAAAGTATAATATAAAAGACGTTTTTAGTCAATTAAATTGAGGTAAAAATGGAAAAGAAATTTAAATTAGGCGTTATAGGCGGGGGCTTTATGTCTCACGCCATAGTCAGCGGTGCGTTAAGCGGCGGTTTCCTATCACCGAACCAAATTATCGTCAGCGCCGTAAACGTCTCTTCTTTGGAAAAGTTTTCCGCGAAAGACGTTGCGATTACCACGGATAACGCCGAGATTTTAAATAGCGCGGAATTTACTCTTTTCGCGGTCAAACCGCAACATTTTAAAGACGCCGTAAGAAGTATCGGCAATATTTCGTGTGAAAAATTTATTTCCATAATGGCGGGTGTTAAAATAGATTCCATAAAAAGCGCCTTGAGCGTTAAGTCCGCCAAGGTTGCCCGCTGTATGCCTAATACGCCGTGTTCGGTTGGCAGCGGCGCGGTCGGCATCGATTTAACCGATTTTATAGGAACTTCTGACGCGGAATTTATTAAAAATCTGTTTTCTTCGTTTGCTAAAGTAGTTATAACCGACGAAAACAAGTTGAACGCCATAACGGGGATAAGCGGCAGTTCGCCCGCGTATTTCTATCTTTTTATAAAATGTTTGGTCGAAGCGGGGAAAAAACATGGACTATCCGAAGAAGACGCGAAAACCCTTGCCGTAAACACTATGATAGGCAGCGGGAAAATGATATTTGACAATTCGGATAAAAGCCTTGACGACCTTATTACCGCAGTTTGCAGCAAAGGCGGCACAACTATAGAAGCCATTAAGGTGTTTAATGATTTTGATTTAAGCGGTATAACCGATAAAGCCGTTTCCGCCTGCGTAAAACGGGCGGAAGAGTTGGAAAAACTACAATGAAAAGCGTTGACATATATACCGACGGCGCGTGTAGCGGCAACCCAGGGGCGGGCGGTTTTTGCGCCATTTTAATTTATAACGGCGTGGAAAAGGTTGTGTGCGGCAGAGAAGACGATACCACCAACAACCGTATGGAACTCGTCGCGGTTATCGAAGGGTTAAAAGCCCTTAAAGAAAAGTGCAACGTGAGTTTATATAGCGATTCTCAAT
>CAMOVY010000119.1 GCA_946627905.1 uncultured Clostridia bacterium | reverse complement strand
CGTTGCGGAAATATTGATAAAAATCGTACACCGAACACTTGTTTTCGTCCAGCCACAGCGCGCCTTTCTGGGTTTTACCCATCTTTTTGCCTTCGCTGTTAAGTAGAAGCGTACAGGTTAGGCAGAACGCGCTCTTTTTCTCTTTACGGCGGATTAAATCCACGCCCGCAAGCATATTAGACCACTGGTCGTCGCCGCCCACTTCCAAAGCGCAGCCGTACTTTTGATTGAGATACAAAAAGTCGTAGCCCTGCATAAGCATATAGTTGAATTCCAAAAAGGTAAGCCCCTTTTCCATACGCTGTTTAAAGCACTCTGCGGTAAGCATTTTATTGACCGAAAAATACACGCCGATATCGCGCAGAAAATCTACGTAGTTAAGGTTTAACAGCCAGTCGGCGTTGTTGGCGCAAATCGCCGCGTTTTCGCCTTCGAAACTTATAAATCTCGACATCTGCTTTTTAAAACACTCTATGTTATGCGCTATGGTTTCTTTAGTCAGCATCTGGCGCATATCGCTTCTGCCCGAAGGGTCGCCTATCATACCCGTGCCGCCGCCGAACAACGCGATGGGCTTATGCCCGTACTTTTGCATCCACGCCATAGCCATTATGGGAATATAATGCCCTATATGCAGACTGTCCGCCGTCGGGTCGAACCCGATATAAAAAGCCACGGACTCTTCGCCTAGTTTTTTATACAGTTCGTCTTCGTAAATGGTCTGCTTGATAAATCCTCTCTCTTTAAGTACGTCGAATACGTTTTTCATACAATCTTCCTTGAATTTATGCTTTTATCTCTTTTATTTCAAACGAATTGCGGATAAGCGCTTTGCCCGCCGCAAGACTTTCTATCTCACTCACAGCAAGCATCTGCGCGACAAGGTTGCCCGTCGCCGTCGCTTCTATAGGTCCTGCAACTACCGTGCGGTGCGTAATAGCCGCCGTAAGTTCGTTCATAAGCTCGTTTTGGCAGCCGCCGCCGACGATATGTATTTTATCGAATTTTGCGCCCGTTATTTCCTCTATCTGTTCCACGGACTTTTTATAACTCTCGGCAAGGCTACGGTACACGCAGAACGCAAGTTCCCCCACCGTTTCGGGTACTTGCTGCCCCGTTTTTTTGCAGTACTCTTTTACCGCGGTTATCATACTGTCGGGCGAGAAAAAGGACAAATCGTTTACGTCCACCGTACTCGGAAAATCTTCGGCTTCACGCGCAAGGCGAACGAGTTCGACAAAGTCGTATCTGTCGTTTAACTCCTTTTTGATGTTCTGTATCATCCACATGCCCATTATGTTCTTTAAAAACCGTACGGTTTTATTGAACCCGCCTTCGTTGGTAAAACCGCTTTTTCTAGCGACTTCAGAAGTGTTTTCTTTGGACATTTCTATGCCGATTAAAGACCACGTGCCGCTGGAAATATAAAGCGGGTTGTTCTCTACGGGAACTGCCATTATGGCGCTTGCCGTGTCGTGCGTTGCAGGAAGATAAACGGTGCAGTCAAAGCCCACTTCTTTTACTATTTCTTGTCTTAACCCGCCCACCTTTTCGCAAGGATAAAAAAGCGGTTTAAAGAGCGATTTTTTAAGCCCTAATTTCTCAATGATTTCATAGTCCCAGTCGCGTTTTGCGGCGTTTAAAAGTCCCGTGGTAGAAGCGTTGGTGTATTCGTTCTTTTTAACGCCCGTAAGCAAAAAATGCAAGTAGTCGGGCATCATTAAAAAGGTTTCAGCCATTTCGAGTTTGCCCGATTTTTTGTCGCAATAGAGTTGGAACACGGTATTAAAGACCTGTTCTTTTATACCCGTCCTTTCGTACAGTTCACGCTCGGGAATAATGCCGTATACTTCTTTCATAACGGCAAGCGTGCGCTCGTCTCGATAAGAATAAATTTCGCCGATAAGATTGTCGTTTTTATCCAAAAGCGCGTAGTCGACGCCCCAAGTGTCTATACCGACGCTTACGGGAATTTTGCCGAGTTCCTTGCACTTTTTAAGCCCTTCGATAATGCTTTGAAACAGCGCTTTGTCGTCCCAGACGAGTTTGCCGCCCGTTTTTACCGCGCCGTTTTTAAAACGGAAAATTTCTTCGAGAATAAGTTTCCCGTTTTCGGTATGCCCTAAAATATGCCTTCCGCTTGACGCGCCTATGTCGATTGCCAAAAAGTAATTTTTCATAGCCGAACCGCCTTGTTATGCTTTTTTATGATATTTTGTGGTATACGGATATATTATACTACTAAATACGGAATAGTGTCAATTATTTAAAATAAAAAAACGCGCTTTATAAGCGCGTAGAAAGCGTTTAAAAAACGCCCGACGTTCAACCTGTTTTTTATGCGCGAATTATTTCCCCGCGCCCCTTTTCATACCGAAAAGCGAAAAAATTATAAGCCCGATATTTGCGCCTACCACTACGCCTATACAAAAACCTAAAACCATACTTTACTTTTACCCGTTTTTGTATCATTTTATTCATTTGAGTTAAAAAAAGTTAACGGAAAGACATTTTCGGACAGCCCGCTTGCCAAAAAATCAACGTTCTTGCGGCAAGCGCGAAAACGTTCTTATACCGCGCGCGGTCAGGCTTACGCTTATAGAAAACACCCCGCCGTTTTTTACGACGTCCACCACGGGATACCCGTTATAATCGAAGTAATCTTTAAGCACCCTGTTTAAGTCTTCGGAAAGTAAATCCAAAAAACCGTCGCTGTTTTTCATGCGGTCGTTGTTTATTAAAGTTTCAACTCTTAAAAGGCTGTTTTTGGTTTTCATACGCTACGCTTTATCCCCCTTCTGATACTGCCGAAAAGTCCCGAGTATTTTTTGGTCGCGTCGAATATTTTGCCCGTTTTTTTATGTACGTTTAAGGCAAGCATTTTGTAGGCTTTATAAGAATCTGCGGTTTTCGGCAGATACGCGCCGGACAAAAACACCG
>CAMOVY010000118.1 GCA_946627905.1 uncultured Clostridia bacterium | reverse complement strand
TGGACAAGTGTTCTATATGGCTTGATATAAAAATAATGTTAAAAGCCGTGGTGTGCGTGTTTAAACGCACGGGTGCTTCATGATAAACCGTATACAAAACCGTTTAACAAATAACGGAAAAACCGTCGCTCGAAACTTTTTGGGCGACTTTTTTATTTATTTTTATTTAAATATATATAATTATGCGTATTCACGCTTTTATATTGACAGTTTCGGTTAAAAATGGTACAATTTATAAAGTAATTATTTAATTATCACGGGGTAAAAAGTGTCAGACACAAAAATTATAATCGCCGCGCATAAACCTTATTCTTTCCCTACCGACGCCGCGTATCTGCCCGTTCAGGTCGGGGCAAAAGGTAAAGATAAGTTTTTGACTTGTTCGGACGACACGGGCGATAACATTTCCGAAAAAAATCCCCGTTATTGTGAACTCACCGCGCTATATTTCGCGTGGAAAAATCTGGCGGCGGACGCCGTGGGGCTGGTGCATTACAGGCGGTATTTTAAAGGTGGTTTTAAGTTTACCGTAAACGGCAGAACCGTCGGAGTTTTAAGCACGGAAGAGTGCGACGAGATTTTGCGCGAAACGGACGTAATCCTTCCAAAAAAGCGCAAATATTACATAGAAACGTTGTATTCGCATTACGCGCACACTATGTACGTAGAGCCACTTGATATAACGGGTGAAATAATAAAAGAAAAGCACGGCGAATATTATACCGAGTTTTTGCGTTTGAAAAAGCGGTCGAGCGCGCATATGTTCAATATGGCGATAATGAAAAAGTCGGTATTAGACGGGTATTGCGGCTGGCTTTTTTCTATTCTGTCGGAACTTGAAAAAAGGGTGGATGCAAGTAAGTACGACGAGTTTCACGCCCGTTTTTTCGGCAGGATTTCAGAACTGCTTTTGGACGTGTATATAAACACGCAACATATTTCCTATAAAGAAATAAAAGTTGTTTCCACGGAAAAGACTAATAGGATAAAAAAAGTAGGAGATTTTTTACTTGCGAAATTCACGCATAAAAAATACGATAAAAGTTTCTGATTGCCACGCTGATTTTCGTGAAAGAGCGGGGCTTTTTGCGCTTGCGATTTTTACCGTTGCGTTTATTTTAAAAACTTCCGTGGCTACGCGTGGGTACGAGCGTGTATTTAACTGCTTTATTCTTGCGTTGTGCGCGTTTTTTGTTTTCGATATCATCGTAGACGTACTTAAAGGGAACAAACGGATTACCATTATAACGCCGATACTCTTTTTATCGGCTATTATTATCACTATTTGTTCCGAAAGGTGGTCTGCCGCGATAATTTTTCTCGTCCTTACGGAAACGAGTAAATTTCGCCCGAAGAACGTGGCGTTGACCGTTTCGGCGTCTATATTTATTGCGGTTTTCGCAGTAGTCTTGTCGTCGGTTGCGGGTATTATCGATAACGTCGATTTTTCGGTGGACGGGAGAACCAGATACGGGCTGGGTTTCGTATGGGCGACCATCGGGGCAAGCGCGTTTTTTTTCGCTTCGCTCGGATGGATTTATTACAGAAAACGTAAGATAACTTATGCGGAAATTGCCGCCATAGCGGGTGTTGCGGCAGTTTTTTTTGTTTTTACGGATTCAAGACTTGCTTTCGGGTTGACCGTTGCGGTCGCGATTATCGCAACGATTATTAAGATATTCGGCAATAAATTTTCAATGCGTTTTTTTGAAAAGAAATCAACGCGCATAGCATTGTCTTTCGTACCGCTTATATGTGCCTTAATAACCGCGCTGGCAGTAGGACTGTACGCGGCGGGCGTTCCGTTTTTTCACGATTTAAACGACGTGCTTAGCAATCGGCTGGCGCTTTCCGTCCGCGCTTTTAACGAGTTGGATATTACGGTTTTCGGTGAAAAAATCATGTGGCGCGGTTGGGACGAGACGACGATTAACGCCTTGGACTACGATTATTTCTACGTAGATAATGCTTACCTTAAAACGTTGTTTGATTTCGGCGTGGTCGGCTTTATCATAACCATTACGGGTTATTCTTTCGCTATATATAATTCTCTTAAAAAGAAAGATTACTTTCTATCCGTGGGTTTGATTTTCGTGTGTTTTCACGCAACTATATCGCCGTCGCTTTTAAGTTTCCCCGTAAACGTCTGCGTGTTCGCGCTTGCGCCGTTTACGATAGATTCTATTTTCTATTCGGAAAAATTTGCAAAGCGGACGTATTTATCTTACGGTAAAATAACCGAAACCGATTGTTCAGAGTTTTTGCTTGATAATGCACAAAATAAAAACCCGCTTATTTCGATAGTAATTCCCGTTTATAACGTGGAAAAATATTTGGCGCGGTGTCTTAATTCCGTTTTAATGCAGACCTACGGTAATTTAGAAATAATTTTAGTCAACGACGGTTCGACGGATGCGTCTTACGACATTTGTAAAGAATACTCGGCAAAAGATAAAAGAATAAAAATAATAAATCAGGAAAACGGGGGGCTTTCCGCGGCACGGAACGTTGGTACGTTAGCGGCTACGGGTAAATATCTCGCGTTTATTGATTCCGACGATATTGTATCTTCGGATTACGTGGAATATATGTTTATTATGGCTGAAAAGGAGCGTGCCGAGTTTGTTGCTTGCGAAGTGATTTCCGTAAGAAACGACATCGAGCCTACGCTTAAACCGAGTTATTACGACGCATTTTATAAAGTATTCGACAGCGAACGCGCGTTAAAGTCGATGCTTTATGACGAAGGGTTGTTTTTATCAGCGGGTGGAAAACTGTTTTTGACTTCTTTTATAAAACGGTACGAATTTCCGAAAGGTGTGGCGTACGAAGATACCGCGGTAATCTATAAGTGGATAGACGGCGCGGAACGCATAGTGTGCGGGCAGAAAGTCGGTTATTATTATATGTTAAGGGAAAATTCCATTTCGACGTCTACGGCGGACATTTCAAAAAAGGAAAAGCAATACGAAGACAATACCCGCGCCATGCTTGATTTCGTTTCGGAAAATTATCCGTCGCTTGAAAATGCGGTAAGAAGATTTGAACTGTATTAC
>CAMOVY010000117.1 GCA_946627905.1 uncultured Clostridia bacterium | reverse complement strand
ATCGGACTGCGTTGTAAAGGTAAAAGAAACCGAACGGCAGGCAAAACTTACCCGAGCGGAAAGACTTAAAAATCTTACCGATTCTTTTAAGGTTGTCGATAAAAAGGCGGTGCGGGGCAAAAACGTTCTGCTTGTCGACGACGTTTCCACAACGGGCGCTACGGCGGAAGCGGTGGCATCTAAACTTAAAAAAGCGGGCGCGTTGCGCGTGTATCTTATTACGGTTGCGAACGTGCCGTCCAAAGACGGATATTAAAAGATATCGGAATTTTATTTATCATAATTTCAGTTAAAATCTTAAGGAGAAATGTATGGGCTTATTCAGGTATATTCTCGGCGGTGAAGCGAGAAGAAATCTAAAAAAACTCGACAAGATGGCGGACGGCGTTTTGGCGCTTGAGACGACCTATCTTAAAATGACCGACGGGGAACTAATAAAGCAGACGGAAGTTCTTAAAAACAGATTAAGCGGCGGCGAAACGCTGGACGATATTCTGCCCGACGCGTTTGCTGTCTGTAGAGAAGCGGCGGCACGCGTTTTGGGGATGAAACACTATAAGGTTCAGATAATCGGCGGTATCTGTCTGCATCAGGGCAGAGTTGCCGAAATGAAAACGGGCGAAGGTAAAACGCTGGTCGCAACTCTTCCCGCATATCTTAACGCGCTTACGGGGCAAGGCGTTCATATCGTTACCGTCAACGACTATCTTGCCGCCCGCGACGCGGAGTGGATGGGTAAAGTTTATAAGTTTTTAGGGCTTACCGTGGGCGTCGCCATTTCGGGTATGGAAGACGAAGATAAACAAAAAGCCTACGCTTGCGACATAACTTACGGCACGAATAACGAAATGGGTTTCGATTATTTAAGGGACAATCTCAAAAGCCGTGTGGAACAGATGGTTCAGCGCTCGCTTAACTTTGCTATCGTCGACGAAGTGGACTCCATTTTAATCGACGAAGCGCGTACTCCGCTTATTATTTCGGGGCGCGGGCAGGAATCCAGCGACAGATATATTTCCGCAAACAGGTTCGTAAAAACGCTTGTTCCCGAAAAGGACTTTACCATAGATATAAAAGAAAAATCCGTGCAGATAACCGAAAGCGGCGCTAAAAAGGCGGAAAGTTTTTTCGGACTCGTCAGTTTTTCGGATATAGAAAACGCGTCGCTATCGCACCACATACAGCAGGCGTTAAAGGCTAATTACATTTTCAAGCGCGATAACGATTACGTGGTAAACGACGGCGAAGTTATAATCGTCGATGAGTTTACCGGTCGTCTTATGATAGGCAGGCGGTATTCGGACGGCTTGCATCAGGCTATCGAAGCCAAAGAAGGCGTTAAAATCCGCAACGAAAACAAGACTTACGCTACGATAACTTTCCAGAACTATTTCAGACTTTACAAAAAACTTTCGGGTATGACGGGTACTGCGAAATCCGAAGAAGAAGAGTTTCGCGCAATTTACGGGCTTGACGTGCTTGAAATCCCGACCAACAAGCCCGTGGCGAGAAAGGATATGCCCGACGTTATTTATAAAACGGTAAACGGCAAAAACAGGGCGATAGTCAATGAAATTGCAGAGCGCCACAAGAACGGTCAGCCCGTGCTCGTCGGTACTATCACCGTTGAAAAATCCGAAGAGATAAGCAAACTGCTTATCGCAAAAGGCATAAGGCACAACGTATTAAACGCGAAAAACCACGCGCGTGAAGCGGATATCGTAGCGCAGGCGGGCAGGTTCGGCGCGGTTACCATTGCAACCAACATGGCGGGGCGCGGAACGGATATTCTTCTCGGCGGCAATCCCGAATTTATGGCGAAGAGAAAACTGCGCGAAGAAGGGGTAAGCGAAGAAAACATTGAACTTGCCACTTCGTTTATCTCCGATATTCCCGACGAGGTAAAAGCGATACGCGAGCACTACCACGAGATATACGCTAAATTCAAGGAGCTTACCGACGCGGAAAAAGAAAAGGTAGTAGCGGCGGGCGGCTTGCATATTCTCGGTACGGAACGGCACGAATCACGCCGTATAGACAACCAGTTGAGAGGCAGAAGCGGTCGTCAGGGCGACCCCGGTTCGTCTATCTTCTTTATTTCTTTGGAAGACGATTTGGCAAAGCGTTTCGGCGGCGAACAGATGACGAGAATTTACGAGTTCTTTAGAATCGACGAAGACCAGCCGCTTGCGTCCAAAATGCTTTCGCGCAGAATAGAAGCGGCGCAACGCTCTATCGAAGGCAGGAACTTCGGCATAAGAAAACACGTTTTAGAGTACGACGATGTTATGAACAAACAGCGCGAAGTTATGTATGCGGAGCGTATGAAAGTTATAAAAGACGAAAACGTGCACGAAGACATATTGAAACTTATTCCCGACTTCGTGCGCAACACCGTAGGCACTGTTATAGATAACGAAAACAAGCCCGACACGTGGAATTTAGACGCGCTTAACGAGATAATAGAACTTAAACTTCTGCCTAAAGGTACGGAGTTTATAACCAAAGAACGCGCGGCAAACTGGGATTACGAGTATATGATAGAAAAGCTGGTAGACGAGACTATTTCCGTTTACGAAGCGAAGATTGCTCGCTATAAAGAAGAGGGTGTAAACTTCTCCGAAGTAGAACGCGTAGTTCTTTTGAGGAATATCGATACCAAGTGGATAGACCATATAGACGCTATGGACCAACTTCGCAAAGGTATATCGCTCCGCGGGTACGGCAACATTGACCCCGTTATCGAGTATAAGAAAGAAGGGTTTGAAATGTTTGAAGATTTAACCGCCGCTATTCAGGACGATACGATTACGCTGCTATTAAAAGCGGAACTAAGAAAAGTGCCGCAGATGGCGAAAGAAGAAAAGAAAGATTTGATTTCGAATAAAGAAGGCAGCACTACGAATTATATGAGAAAGGCAAAGCAAAACATAGGGCGCAACGACCCGTGCCCGTGCGGTAGCGGTAAAAAATATAAAAACTGCTGCGGAAAGGATAAGTAAAAATGGAAAATAAAATTTGTCAAAGTTGCGCTATGCCGCTAACTTCCGATGACCTTTTAGGAACTAATAAAGACGGCAGTATAAATCACGACTATTGCAAATATTGCTACGATAAAGGCGAATTTCTGCATAAAGTATCTATGGAAGAATTTATAGATATGTGTTCCGAGTTCGGCGAGCAGGCGGGTATGACCAACGAACAGATGAAAGAATTCTGTTCTGCGGTATTTCCGACCTTAAAGCGCTGGAAAAAATAAACGCGTATGTCGTC
>CAMOVY010000116.1 GCA_946627905.1 uncultured Clostridia bacterium | reverse complement strand
GACGATTATGTTTCGTGGTGGGGCATTAAAACCTTGCCGGCAGTCAACAAGCAAAACCAAGATTATATAAATTATATCTGCGGCGAAAACGGCGTTATTAAACACTATTTGAATTTGGGCGTTAAAGGATTGCGGCTTGACGTGGTGGACGAACTGCCCGCACCTTTTGTACGCACTTTACGCAAAAGCGTAAAAACTGCCGATAAAAACGCCGTGATTATCGGCGAAGTGTGGGAAGACGCGTCGAATAAAATTTCCTACGGAGTACGGCGGGAGTATTTTTTAGGCGGGGAACTCGATTCGGTTATGAACTATCCGCTTAAAAACGCTATAATTTCGTTCGTAAAATACGGCGACGGGGCGGCGCTTTCTTCTACGATAAAATCGCAGATAGACCATTATCCCAAACAAACCCTTGACTGTTTAATGAATATTTTATCCACGCATGACACCGCGCGGCTTTTATCCGCAGTCAGCGACGCGGATTTAAACGGCAAGTCGAAGACGGAAATAGCCGAAACGGTTTTATGCGGCGAAGAAAAAGCCGCGGCGGTTTTCAGACTTAAAGCCGCAAGCCTGTTGCAATACACGCTGTTCGGCGTGCCGAGCGTGTATTACGGCGACGAAGCGGGTATGCAGGGCTTTTTCGACCCGTTAAACCGAAGATATTTCGCGTGGGATAATATTGACGAAGATGTAGCGTGCTGGTACAGGCTTTTAGGTAAAATCCGTACGGAAAATTCGGTTTTCAAATGCGGCGATATAAAAGAATTATACGTTTCGGACGGGTTTTATTCTTTTATAAGGAAAGATAAAAAAGAGCAATTACTTATTGTCGTCAACGTGAAAGACAGAAGATTTACTCTGCGTTTTAAGGGCGAGTTAATAAACCTTTTAGACGGAAAAATTTATATCGGCACTATTCCGATAGAAAAAAAATTTTTGGGAATTTTTAAAAAACACGGCTAAAATCGTTGACAATAAGGGTTTTCCGTGTTAAGATAAGAACAAATTTAAGATTAAACCGTCGACGTAAAGTAGTAGGTGATTTTCCTGTTTTTAAGAGAATTTGCGGTTGGTGAGAGCAAATAGCGGGTTTTACCGAATGGATTACGGAGGGCAAGGGTGAAAATTAAAGTAGCCTTTGACGCAAAAAGCCGAGCGTTAAAGCGGCAGGGTATGACAGTACCCGAAAAGAGATAAAAGTTTTTGCTTTTATGAAAATGGGTGGCAACACGGATAATTTCGTCCCAACGAAAATCCGTGTTTTTGTTTTAAAAAATTTTTTAAAAAGGAGAGTAGAAAAATGGCAAACAAACACGTACCCACAAAAATCTTGTTAGAAGAAAGCGAGTTGCCAAAGTTTTGGTACAATATGAACGCGGTAATGCCCGAAAAGCACGCGCCCGCGCTTAATCCCGCAACGCTTAAGCCTTGTACTGTGGACGAATTCAAAGGTCCGTTCTGCGACGAACTTGCGGCGCAGGAACTGAACATGACGGACGAATATATACCTATACCTGACGAAATAAAGGACTTTTATAAAATGGTTCGTCCGTCGCCGCTTATCCGCGCGCGCTTTTTGGAAAAGGTTTTGGATACCCCCGCGGAGATATACTATAAGTTCGAAGGGAACAATACCTCGGGTTCTCATAAACTTAATTCCGCAATAGCGCAGGCGTATTACGCGAAAAAGCAGGGTTTAACTTCGCTTACTACCGAAACGGGCGCGGGACAATGGGGTACTGCCCTTTCGATGGCGTGTGCTTTTCTTGGACTTGACCTTACAGTTTATATGGTTAAGGTAAGCGCGCAGCAAAAGCCTTTCCGCAAATCGGTTATGGAAACGTATGGGGCAAAGGTTATTCCCAGCCCGTCCGACACCACGGAAGTCGGCAGAAGAATACTTGCCGCTGACCCGAATACTAGCGGTTCACTCGGTTGCGCGGTATCGGAAGCACTTGAAACGGCTATGAAAACGCCTAACTGCAAGTACGTTTTGGGTAGCGTTTTAGACCACGTTATTCTGCATCAGTCCATAATCGGGCTTGAAACCAAAACCGCGCTTGAAAAGTACGGCATAGAACCCGATTTACTGATAAGTTGTATCGGCGGTGGGTCTAACTTCGGCGGATTTATCGCCCCGTTTATCAAAGATAAAATAAACGGAAAGGCTAAATACGATATTCTTGCGGTCGAACCCGCGTCCTGTCCGTCGCTTACCCGCGGTAAATACGCTTACGATTTCGGCGATACGGGTAGAATGACGCCGCTTCTTAAGATGTACACGCTTGGCAACGGGTTTACACCTTCCGCAAATCACGCGGGCGGGTTAAGATACCACGGTATGAATCCCATTGTTTCAAAACTGTATCACGACGGTTATATAACCGTAAATTCCGTAGAACAGACCAGAGTTTTCGACGCGGCGGTAATGTTTGCAAAATCCGAAGGCATACTGCCCGCACCCGAATCTTCACACACTATAAGGGCGGTTGTTGACCAAGCGCTTAAGTGCAAAGAGACGGGAGAAAAGAAGAAAATCGTGTTCTGTTTAACCGGAACGGGGTATTTCGACTTAAAGGCGTACGAACAATACAACAACAAAACTATGACCGATTACATACCGACTGACGAAGACCTTGCCAAAGGTTTTGCGACTATTCCCGACATCCCGCAGAATAAATAAAAAAATTGTAGTTATTGCTTGCAAATTCTAATAAAATATATTAAAATATATATTAGAGTTTATGGAGGGAACACAAATGGCAGTAGCGGATAAAGTTAAAGAACTTATATCGAAACAGTTAAACAAACCTATCGCGGGTATTACGGAAGATAAAGAAGTGGTTAAGGATTTGGGGGCAGACTCTCTCGACGTTGTCGAGATGCTTATGAATCTTGAAGAAGAGTGCGGCATAACTATTTCTGAAGAAGACGCCGTCAATATCAAGACCGTCGGTGATATAATTTCTTTGATTGAAAAAGGTCAGAATTAAAAAATTTGATAGTTAAATTTTAGCCCGCCCGTGGTACTCCACGGGCGGGCTAAAATTTTTTAATACTTTCAACTATTTCTTAATTTTGAGTAGTTTATTAAACAGTTTCTGAATACCGAACGCCAGCGGAAAATCTACTATTATTATTCCTGAAATCAATAGCAGGCATATATAATATTCGGATATAGGCGAAAGTTTTGCAAATCCCAGCATGGGTAGTCCGATAAATACGGTAGTTAAAAATACGCCTACAAGCGCTATCGCAGTCAGGGAAA
>CAMOVY010000115.1 GCA_946627905.1 uncultured Clostridia bacterium | reverse complement strand
GTATTCGTAAGTGTTGACAAGATTTAATTTTTTGCCGCCAACCACTACGCTATCGGAAAACTCGTCGATTTCCTGCCCGATAACGCATACTTTGCCGTTAACTTTTACTAGCCCATCTTCAATCATTTTATCCGCGGCGCGGCGCGAACAAACCCCGCTTTCGGCTAAAAACTTGTTTATTCTCATTTGAAAGCCCTTTGTAAATAGTTTCTTATACTATGGTATATATTTTTTCCGTAAAAATCAAGTTATTTTGACAATAAATTTTAACAAATCCTATTTCGGTATCTTTAGGCGTGTCGTGTTTAACCGTTTCGGGCAACTCGAAACGTATTTCGATACTTTCTTTTTCGGCTACAGTCAGCGGCACTACAACGTCTTTTTTTAAGTATACTCCGCAGAGCGCGTCGCTGTCTTCTACGGGAATAAAATCTATAATATTATCGCTCTCCGCGAGATTATATAGTTTATAATCGTCAAATCCTTTCTGTAAAATGGTTTTTGAACGCTCGAACATCGGTCCGCAGTTTAATACAACGCTTACGAGTTCCATGCCGCCGCGATTGCAACTGCTGACCAAACACCTGCCGGCTTTTTTAGTGTACCCCGTTTTTATGCCCGTAGAACCTTCGAACTCCTTAAGCATTTTATTTTTGTTTATTAAACATCTTTTGGTGTTGCGCGTGGTAAACGGAATAGTTGTTTTCTGCGTTGACACTATGTCTTTGAATACGGGATTTTTTATGGCGTAGCACGAAATAAGCGCCAAATCATAAGCGGTAGTATAATGTTCGTCGTCGTGCAGACCGTGCGGATTGACGAAATGGCTGTCTGTTGCGCCGATTTTCGCCGCCGTTTCGTTCATAAGAGCGGCAAAGTTCTCTATACTGCCCGAAACGTGGACGGCAAGGGTTTCCGCGCAGTCGTTTCCGGAACGCAGCATAAGTCCGTAAAGCAAGTCTTTTACGCTTAATTTTTCGCCCGCTTCGAGATATATGCTCGAACCTTCTACCCCTATTGTGTTTGCCCCGACGGTGATTTCTTCTTCTATATCGCAGTTTTCTATTACTACAAGCGCGGTAAGAATTTTAGTCGTGCTTGCCATATACTTTTTTTCGTGCGCGTTGTTTTCGGATAATACTCTTAAGGTGGACGCCTCCATTACTATTTCGCTGCTTGTGCCGGCGTTAAAGTCGGACGCGCAAACCTGTTGAACACCTGACGTTTGATTTGATAAACACGGTATAGTTATACTGAAAGACAGTATTACTATTAAAGTAAAAAACAAAAGAAAGGATTTTTTAATCATTGTTTTCACCGTCTTTTTTTATGTTTTCGAGAAAATCTATTACTTTATCGAAAAGCGCGTCGTACGCGGTTGCCCCTACGGACATTACCTTATATTCTTCTCCGCTTTTTATTAAAAATCCGCAAGGTTTTACGGACACTACCGTTCCGTTTCCCGCCGAAAAGGGCAAATCGGAAGCGTTTTTAAATATATTTATTTTTCCGTATTCTCCCCCGCCCGATAAAACCCCGAACGAAACCTTGGATACGGGAATAATGCAGTCGCCCGTGTCCGTTTTGATGGGCGTTCCGACGACCGTGTTTACGTCCACAAGACTCTGTACGTTTTTAAGCGCGTTTTCCACTACGCTGTTTATTCTGTTTTCCGATGGCATAATTAAAATTCTCCCATAAATGTAATATAAAAATAGAAAATAAATCCAAAATATTAAATACCGTTTTGACGCGCAAAAACACGCGTAGCGCCGCAGAATTGTAGTATACGTTTAAGTCGTCTGCTATTTTCACGTTAGGTTTTAACGCTTGAATTATGCCGTATATAGCGGTTTTGGCAACGTTTGCCGCCGATACGAGCATTAAAGCCGAAGTTTCGTTTAACCCTATATCGGCTATCGTTTCAATCGATAACACGCTTATACGGCTTAATTTTATAGCGCCCATAGCCTGCGGCTTTTTTATTACGTCCGCCCACTCCCTAGAATACGGCTTTTTAAAAGTCTTTTTTACCTTAAAACCGAAAGCGCTTATCACCGCGTTATATTTAAATAGAGTTATGCCGAATAAGGAGAACGTGAGTTTAAACGATTTATCGTTTTTATCTACGGAGACGTACACGGCGGACAGCAGTGGGAAAATAGCGATTACTATCGCAACCGTTAAACATATACCTATAGCGGACACGATACTAATATCTGCAAAACAAGGCGAATTATACGGTTTTAGTGTGTGTTTTAGCATAGAAACAGCGCCCCGAACGGTAGCCGTTCGGGGCGCTTAAAAAACGTCAGGCAAAATTGTTAAATTTTATCTACTTCTTCGCCTTGCAGAAAATCGGGAATTTCTTCTTCCGATAGGTCGGGAATATCGAAATCTTCCGTTTTTTCCGTTTTGTCTGCGGGCGGTGCGGTTTGTTCGGCGGCGCTGTCGGTTGTTGCCGCGGCTTCTTCTGTATACACGTCTTTCTGATACAGGTAGTTGCCGCTGTCTTCAGGGCCGTGAATAAGTTTTATTCTGTTTATAAGTTCTTCGTAATCGGGCAATTCGTCAAGCGAAGAAATCTGAAACCTTTTAAGAAACTTATCCGTCGTGCCGAACATGACGGGACGCCCCACCGCGTCTTTCCTGCCGACAGGTTCTATCACGCCGAGTTCTAAAAGTTTTTGTACCGCGTACTCGCTGTTGCCGCGGATTTCTTCTAAATCTATTCTCGTGACAGGTTGCTTGTAAGCGATAATAGCCGCTACTTCAAGCATACTTTTAGACAGTTCTTTTTCCTTTATCGGGTTAAGTACGGCGGACACGTCGTCCGCATACGCAGGATTAGACGAAAATTGCAGTTTTTTATTGAACTGTAAAAGTTGTATTCCGCTGTCGCCCGAATACTTTTCTTTTAAGCGGCTTACCGCTTCGTTTATTTCCTTTTCGGTCGCGTCGATTTTACCCACTATGTCGGATATGGCGACTTGCGTTCCCGAAACGAATAAAATAGATTCAATTATATTCGTCAATTTCTCCGAGTTCTTCATTTCTGTCATCCCTTAAAGTTAAAGTTATATCTTCGAATACTCCGCTTTGTTCCACGGAAATATACTGCAATTTAAGTAGTTCCAGCATAGCCTGAAAGGTGGTTATAAGTTCGGTTTTGGTGTAATGCGCGGGAAACATCTCGAAAAAACTCGCACTCTTTCTTTCAAGCAGTACCGTGCGTATTTCCTGCACTTTGTCTTTTACAGTAAAAACTTCTTTCGGAATTTCTTTTAATATGTTTTCCTGACGCGTTTTATCGTCCACGCGCATAAGAAGTTTTGAAAATGCGTTTATAAGCCCGTCA
>CAMOVY010000114.1 GCA_946627905.1 uncultured Clostridia bacterium | reverse complement strand
CAAAAGAAAAGTATATAGTTTACCCTACGGAAAAGCCCAGCCGCAAAATAGCGCTTATCGACTACGGCGCAAAGAAGAATATTGTAAATTCTTTGATAAGCCGCGGCGCGGAAGTCGCGGTTTTTCCGAGTATCGTAAAAGCGGAAGAAATACTCGAATATTGCCCCGACGGGGTTATGCTTTCAAACGGCCCCGGCGACCCGCAGGACAATAAAGAGTGTATCGCGGAAATAAAAAAGATAATAGGTAAAATTCCGACTTTCGGTATATGCTTGGGGCATCAACTTGCGGCGCTTGCCATGGGCGGCGAAACGTACAAGTTAAAATACGGGCACAGGGGCGCAAACCAGCCCGTGAAAGACTTAATTAGCGGCAGAACGTACATAACCAGCCAGAACCACGGCTACGCGGTCAAAGCCGATTCTGTCAAAAATATAGCCGAAGAAATCTTTATAAACGCCAACGACTTAAGTTGCGAAGGGCTTTCATATACGGGTAAGCACTGTTTTACCGTGCAGTTTCATCCGGAAGCGGCGGCAGGTCCGCACGACACGGGGTTTTTATTCGATAAATTTTTCGATTTGATGGAAGGAAAGGATTATGCCGAAGAATAACCAAATTAAAAAAGTACTCGTTATAGGTTCAGGGCCTATCGTGATAGGTCAGGCGGCGGAATTCGACTACGCGGGTGCGCAGGCGTGCCGCGTGCTTAAAGAAGAAGGCATAAACGTAGTTTTGGTAAATTCTAACCCCGCAACTATTATGACCGACAAACACCTTGCGGACGAAATTTATTTAGAGCCGTTGACGGTCGAAACCTTAACCCGAATAATAGAAAAAGAACGCCCCGACGGGCTTTTGGCGGGGCTTGGCGGACAGACGGGGCTAACGCTTTCCACAGAACTTTATAAAAGCGGCGCGCTTGAAAAGTACGGTGTTAAACTTCTCGGCACGGATATAAAAGCAATAGAAACCGCGGAAGACAGAAACCTTTTTAAGGCGTTAATGCAGAAAATAGGTCAGCCCGTAGTGCCGTCCGGCATAGCGACGGACGTCGACGGCGCAATACGGGTTGCGGAAGAAATCGGCTACCCCGTGATAACCCGCCCCGCATACACTCTCGGCGGTTCGGGCGGGGGAATTGCCGAAAACGCGGAAGAACTTAAAACCCTTGCAAAAACGGGGCTCGATATGTCGCCCATAACGCAGATACTCGTTGAAAAGTGTATTTCGGGCTGGAAAGAGATAGAGTTCGAAACAATGCGCGACGGGTTAGGGAACGTGATAAGCGTTTGTTCGATGGAAAACGTAGACCCCGTGGGTGTACATACGGGCGACTCCATAGTCGTAGCGCCCGCGCTTACGCTTTCTGATAAAGAGTATCAGACATTGCGCAGCGCCGCACTCGATATAATTTCGGCAATCGGCATAGAAGGCGGGTGTAATTGTCAGTTTGCGTTAAATCCCGAAAGTTTCGAGTACGCGGTTATAGAAGTCAATCCGAGGGTGTCGCGTTCTTCGGCGCTGGCTTCTAAAGCGAGCGGCTACCCGATTGCAAAAATTACGGCGAAAATCGCATTAGGCTATACTTTAGACGAAATAAAAAACGAAATAACGGGCAAGACCTGTGCGTGTTTCGAGCCCGCACTCGATTACGTGGTAGTCAAGTTTCCGAAATTCCCGTTCGATAAATTCGCGGGTTCTTCGCGCAATCTCGGCACGCAGATGAAAGCGACGGGCGAAGTTATGGCAATAGCGCGCAATTTCGAAGCGGCGCTCCTTAAAGCCGTCCGCGGCGCGGAAATTTCGCTCGATACGTTAAACGCGCAACCCCTTTCGGATAAGCCTTTACTTGAGCGGCTTAAAGAACAGAACGATTACCGCATTTTTACCGTGTTCGAAGCGTTGAAAAACGGCGTTTCGGTGGGAGAAATACACGATACAACTAAAATCGACGAGTGGTTTTTGCATAAAATCAAAAATCTCGCCGACTTTGAAACGCGTATATCAAAGGAGTTTAAAGAAGAAGATTATTTCGCCGCCAAAAAACTCGGCTACACCGACGCGGCAATAAAGCGGATAACGGGCAAAACCGATTTGCCGCGGCAGGTTTTCGCTTACAAAACGGTCGATACCTGCGCGGCGGAATTTGCCGCCGAAACGCCCTACTTTTATTCCACCGCGGAAAAGGAGTGCGAAGCGCGCGCGCTTGCCCGTTCGGGCAAACCCGTAATAATAGTTATAGGTTCAGGTCCTATCCGCATAGGTCAGGGGATAGAGTTCGATTACAGTTCGGTGCATTGTGTGTGGACATTAAGAAAACTCGGCTACGACGTGGTTATAATAAACAACAATCCCGAAACGGTTTCAACCGACTACGACACGGCGGACAGACTTTATTTCGAGCCCTTAACGCCGGAAGACGTTATGAACGTTATAGAAGTGGAAAAGCCCGTGGGGGTAGTCGTCGCTTTCGGCGGACAGACGGCTATAAAACTTACGAACTTTTTGCACGAACACGGGGTTAAAATTTTAGGCACGAGTGCGGAGAGTATAGATTTAGCGGAAGACAGGGAAAAGTTCGACAAACTTTTAGGGGAGTTTAATATCGCGCGCCCGAAAGGTTTAGCCGTAATGACCGAACAAGAAGCGCTTTCCGCCGCAAACTCGCTAGGCTATCCCGTACTGCTTCGACCTTCTTACGTTATCGGCGGGCAGAATATGTCAATAGTCAAGACGGAAAAGGAAGCGTCTAAATATATGAAGACAATTCTTTCGCAGGGCGTTGAAAACCCCGTGCTTGTTGATAAATACATGCCCGGTACGGAACTCGAAGTAGACGTTATTTCCGACGGCGAAACAGTGCTTATTCCGGGGATTATGGAGCATATAGAACGCGCAGGCGTGCATAGCGGGGATTCGATTGCCGTGTACCCGCCGTATAATCTTACGGATAAATTCCTTAAAAAGATATGCGACGCGTCAAGTCGGCTGGCTTTGGCGCTTAAGACAAAAGGGCTTGTCAATATTCAATACCTTATTTATCAGGACGAACTTTACGTTATAGAAGTAAACCCGCGCGCTTCGCGTACCGTACCGTATATAAGCAAGGTGAGCGGTATTCCCTTGGTGGATATAGCGTCGGAAGTTATGCTCGGGCGTAAACTTAAAGATATGGGCTACGAAGGCGGGCTTACCAAAACGCCGCCGTACTATACGGTAAAAGTGCCCGTGTTCTCATTTGAAAAGTTAAACGACGCAAACTCTATTTTAGGACCTGAAATGAAGTCCACGGGCGAAGTTTTGGGTATAGGTAAAACGCTACCCGAAGCGCTGTATAAAGGACTTACCGCCGCGGGATTTAAATTGCCTAAAGCGGACGGGGAAAGCGGGATACTGTTAAGCGTGGAAGAGGACGACTATGGCGAAGTGTTGTCGCTTGCCTAAAAATTCTACGGGTTAGGTCTTAAAATATACGCGACCGAAGGCACGGCGAAAGCCGTTTCCGCACTCGGT
>CAMOVY010000113.1 GCA_946627905.1 uncultured Clostridia bacterium | reverse complement strand
AACCGACTACGCGGCACGCAAATCTGCATATTATCCTTTTAGGCGTTGAACTTATTACGGTCGTATTATTTTATTTTGCGGGCAACATATTCGATAGTAAATTCATAAAAAACGATAATACGGAAAAGAAGGACGAAATTTCATTGTAATTTTTTTCTATAGCGACAGCCCCGCCGTTTCTCGGTAAGAGAAACGGCGGGGCTGTTTTAATATCGCTTATATTATCAGTCTACGGCGGCTATTTTTCTCGCAACGAAAATTCCGCTTGCCGAAGCGTGGGAAAGGGAGTGAGTTATACCGCTACCGTCGCCTATAACGTAAAGTCCGTTGATTTTAGTTTCCAGATTATCGTCTACGGAAACTTCCATATTGTAGAACTTGACTTCAACGCCGTATAAAAGCGTGTCGTCGTTGGCTGTCCCCGGCGCAACGTTGTCAAGCGCGTATATCATTTCTATAATCCCGTCCAAAATACGCTTGGGAAGCACCAGACTTAAATCCCCGGGGGTTGCGGAAAGAGTGGGGCGTACCACGCCTTCTTCTATACGCTTTTCAGTGCTGCGCCTGCCGCGGATAAGGTCGCCGAAACGTTGCACGATAACCCCGCCGCCAAGCATGTTCGAAAGCCTGGCAATACTTTCCGCATAGCCCGTGCTGTCCTTAAACGGTTCGGAAAAATGTTTGCTGACTAAAAGCGCAAAGTTGGTGTTTTTGGTTTTCATCGCGGGGTCTTCATAACTGTGCCCGTTGACGGTAATTATCCCGTTCGTGTTTTCGTTTACGACTATCCCGTTCGGATTCATACAGAAAGTACGAACCGAATCCTCGAATTTTTCCGTGCGGTATACTATTTTACTTTCATAAAGTTCATCGGTAAGGTTTGAAAATATCTCCGCGGGGAGTTCTACTCTTACACCGATATCAACGCGGTTGGACTTAATGGGGATTTTAAGGCTTTTGCATAATTTTTCCATCCATTTGCTGCCGCTTCTGCCGACTGAAATAATGCACTTTTTGCACGAATATTCTTGTGTTGCGGTAATAACTTTAAACCCGCCGTCCACCGTCTTTACGTCGGTAATCGGCGTATCGAAATAAAAATCAACTTTACTTTTAAGAATATTATATAAATTCTGCAAAACGACGTAGTTTTTGTCCGTACCTAAATGGCGCACTTTAGCGTCCAACAGGTTAAGTTTATTTTGTAGGCAGACTTTTTTAAGGTAAGTGCCCGCCGTGGAATACATTTTAGTGCCTTCGCCGCCGTGTTGCATATTTATATCGTCAACGTAGGTCATAAGTTCGATGGCTTTTTGTTTACCGATATGTTCGTAAAGACTGCCGCCGAAATCGTTGGTTATATTGTATTTACCGTCGGAAAACGCACCCGCGCCGCCAAAGCCCGACATAATCGAACAGGTCTTGCAATTTATGCAGGACTTGATTTTAACGCCGTCAATAGGGCATTTACGGTTTTCAAGCGAGTGCCCCGCGTCAAAAACCGCAACTTTTAAAGCGGTACTGTTTTTAGTAAGTTCGTAAGCGGCAAAAATTCCGCCCGGACCTGCGCCTACGATAATTACGTCGTAATCCATAAACTTCTCCGTAAATCAAAATATTTTCCAAACGGAAAATATTATATCATTTATATTCGCGTAATGCAAATAATTTGTTAAAAAATCCCGTTTTTATTAAAAAGCGTTGTTTTTTTAGGCGTTTTATTGTACAATATCAAAGAAAGGAGAATAGTTATGAAAATAATATTTAATCCCGACGAAAAAATAGTACAAGCAATACGCGACGGCTTGAAAAGAAAGGACGGGTATTGCCCCTGCCGTGTCGCAAAAACCGAAGATACCGTTTGTATGTGCAAAGAATTCCGCGACCAGATAGCCGACCCCGAATTCGAAGGGTTCTGCCACTGCAGACTGTACTATAAATTTAAATAAACGCGTATAAAATTTAACGGAGAAGATTATGGCGGTTAGCGTTGAGAAAAAATATTATGCGGGCATAGATATAGGCGGAACTTTCATTAAATGCGGAATAGTGTCGGAAGACGGCGAAATTCTTATAAAAGATAAAATTCCGACCGAAAAGGAAAAGCCTTATCAATATATCGCGGGCAATATCGCAAAACTCGTGAAAGCACTTGAAACGAAAAGCGGCGTAAAAATTCAGGGCGTGGGCATAGGCTGCCCCGGGAGTGTAGACAGCGAAAAGGGGGTAGTCGTATATACCAACAATATAGCATGGAAAAACGTGCCGCTTTCTGCTGAACTTGAAAAATTGCTTAAAATTCCCGTTAAAATCACCAACGACGCAAACGCCGCCGCACTCGGCGAGTATTCGCTTATTAAGAGTAAATACAAGTCAATGATATTTATCACGTTGGGTACGGGCGTAGGTAGCGGAATAGTGTTAGACGGCAAACTTTTCGAAGGTTATAAATCCGCGGGTGCGGAAATAGGGCATCAGGTAATAAAAGTAGGCGGCGAAAAATGCACTTGCGGCAGAAAAGGGTGCTTTGAAGCGTATTGTTCTACTACCGCTTTAATCCGTCAGGCGCAAAAAGCGATGCAAAAAGATAAGCACTCGTTGCTGTGGAAAGAGTGCGGCAATAATATAGAAGAGATGAACGGAATATCCTTTTTTGCGGCGTACGATAAACAGGATAAAACGGCAAAATCGGTTTTCGGTAAATATATAAAATATCTTGCGGAAGGGCTTGTAAACGTGGCTAATATTTTCCGTCCCGAAATTATATTGATAGGCGGCGGCGTCAGCGCCCAGGGCGATAAGATATTAAAACCGTTAAAGCGAAGATTCAACGCGCTACTTTACGGCGGCGCAAAGTACGCTAAAGTGGAATTAGATATTGCAAAACTTAAAAACGACGCGGGTTTAATCGGCGCGGCGTTCTTAAACGAATAAAGAACTTTAATAATAAAAAAACAAGACTTACCCCGCCTATCGGCACTCGCTTGAGTGCCGATAGGCGGGGTAAATATATGATTAAGTGGATACTGAAAACCAAATAAGGACACTCTTTTGAGTGTCCTTATTTGGTGGTGGAAGGGGGTGGATTCGAACCACCGAAGTCGCCGACGGCAGATTTACAGTCTGCTCCCTTTGGCCGCTCGGGAACCCTTCCGTATATTAAATTGAATAGATAACAGGTTGGAGCTGGCGACTGGAATCGAACCCGCAACCTGCTGATTACAAATCAGCTGCTCTGCCAGTTGAGCTACGCCAGCAAAGGTGCGTAAAAACTGTTGGTGCCTCGGGGCGGAGTCGAACCACCGACACAGGGATTTTCAGTCCCTTGCTCTACCTGCTGAGCTACCGAGGCATTTTAGTTTTTTTAGATAACTGCTTGTATTTTTCATACAAGCAGTTATCTGTTGGCGACCCGAAGGGGGCTCGAACCCCTGACCTCCAGCGTGACAGGCTGGCGTACTAACCAACTGTACTACCGGGCCGTATATTTTAAGGGATTGGTGGGCCTTCACGGACTCGAACCGCGGACCAATCGGTTATGAGCCGACCGCT
>CAMOVY010000112.1 GCA_946627905.1 uncultured Clostridia bacterium | reverse complement strand
GACGGTAAACTTGTCGCGGGCAAAAAATACAGGGGTAAATTCGAGCGCATCGTGGAAAGATACGTTCGCGACACTTTGGAAGAATTTAACGACCCCGATTTATCTACGGCGTTCGTCGCATATACAAGCGCATCGCCGGAGATTATAGAAAACGCCGTAAATATAATGAAAGAGCGCGGTTTTGAAAACGTTTACGTTACCCGTGCGGGCGCAACGATAGTAAGTCATACCGGCGAAGATTGCGTAGGTGTATATTATATCAACGACGGGGGCGTAGAGTAAATTTACGGTTTTATACCCGAAAACAATATATAAATACGGAATAACCGCATATAATAACCGCGGGCGGCAAGAAAGTCTTGCCGCCCGTAAAATTTTAAAATACAACTTTTGCATATTTATAATTTTATTCACAAAAAAATTCATAATAATTAAAAATTATTCATAAAATAGTGCAAATTATTCAAAAAAACAGCATAAAAACGTTTGACAGAAAGGGAAAATTGTTTTATAATTTAGAAAAAATATTCAAGGACGAGATGAAAATGGAAAAACAGCAGATTAAAAAAGTAGTGCTCGCGTATTCGGGCGGGCTCGATACTTCGATAATAATTCCTTGGCTTAAAGAGAATTACGACGGGTGTGAAGTTATTGCCGTCGCCGGGAACGTGGGGCAAGCGGACGAGCTCGACGGATTAGAAGAAAAGGCGATAAAAACGGGTGCTTCTAAAATTTACATATTAGACCTTACCGACGATTACGTCGATAATTATATAATTCCGACGATGAAAGCGGGCGCGAAATACGAAGAGTATTATCTCGGCACAAGCCACGCACGCCCCTGTATCGCAAAAGCGCTCGTCGACATAGCGAAAAAGGAAAAAGCGGACGCGATAGTTCACGGCTGTACCGGTAAGGGCAACGATCAGGTGCGTTTCGAACTTACCATAAAGCGCTTTGCGCCGGAAATGAAAATAATAGCGCCGTGGCGCGAGTGGAGTATTAAATCGCGTGAAGAAGAAATCGAATATGCGGAAAAACATAACGTTCCGCTTAAAATAAACAAGGAAACGAATTACAGCAAGGATAAAAACCTTTGGCATTTATCGCACGAGGGTTTGGATTTGGAAGATACGGGCAACGAACCGCAGTATGAAAAAGACGGGTTCTTGGAAATGGGCGTTTCGCCGATAAAAGCGTCGGATAAGCCCACGTACGTGGAACTTGAATTTGACAAGGGTGTGCCCGTTGCGATAGACGGGGAAAAGACTTCGGCTAAAAACATAATATTAAAACTCAACAAACTCGGCGGGGAAAACGGCATCGGCATAATCGACATAGTGGAAAACCGCTTGGTCGGCATGAAATGCCGCGGCGTGTACGAAACCCCCGGCGGCGCGATTTTATACAAAGCGCACAGCGTGTTGGAGAGCGTTTGTCTCGACAAATACACTATGCATGAAAAGGAAAAACTTGCCATAACTTTCGGCGAATTAGTCTATAACGGGCAATGGTTTACGCCCTTGCGCGAAGCGCTTTCCGCGTTTGTGGATAAAACGCAGGAAAAGGTCAGCGGCAAGGTTAAACTTAAACTTTACAAGGGCAATATAATCAACGCGGGCGTTTGGAGTAAATATTCCTTATACAGCGAAGAGATAGCGACTTTCGGCGAAAGCGATTACAATCAGAAAGACGCGGCAGGGTTTATCAACCTGTTCGGGCTGCCTTTGACGGTTCAGGTGAAGTTAGACGCTATAAACGGCGAAAACAAATAAATAACTAAAAGCGCACAAATCGTCCCGCCGCATCAAACGCGAGACGATTTTGCGCTTAAAAAACTGTTGTAAACTTAAAGGTGATATTATGGGAAAACTCTGGGCGGGTTTATCAAGCGGCAACATCAGTAAAATAGCCGACGACTTTAATTCTTCGATAAAATTCGATAAACGGCTGTATAAAGAAGACATAACGGGCAGTATCGCGCACGCGCATATGCTTTCAAAGTGCGGCATAATTACTAAAACCGACGCCGATACGCTTGTAAACGGGCTTTTGAATATTTTACAGGATTTAGAAAGCGGCGCGCTTAAAATAGACGAAACCGCGGAAGATATCCATACTTTCGTGGAAGAAACGTTGACCAGCCGCGTGGGCGCGGTAGGTAAAAAATTACATACCGCAAGGAGCAGGAACGACCAAGTCGCGCTGGATTTCCGTCTTTATATCCTTAAGGAAACGAAAGCGATACAGTCGGCTATAAAAGCGCTCGTTAATACGATAGCGGATAAGGCGGAAGAATATAAAGACGCTGTGTGTGCGGGGTACACGCACCTGCAGCGCGCGCAACCCATAACTTTCGGACACCATCTTATGGCGTACGCATTTATGCTTATCCGCGATTACGACAGGCTTAACGACGCTATTAAGCGTATAAGCGTTTCGCCCATAGGTTCTTGCGCGCTAGCAGGCACTACTTATAATACCGACAGGGCGGCGGAAGCGGCGGAGTTAGGACTTTCACGCGTGTGCGAAAACAGTATAGACGGCGTTTCCGACAGGGATTTCGTCGCGGAGTTTATTTCCTGTTGCGCGCTGTTGCAAACGCATTTATCCCGCTTTGCGGAAGAAATAATACTCTGGACTTCGTGGGAGTTTAAATTCGTCAGCCTATCAAGCGAGTTTACCACCGGTTCTTCTATAATGCCGCAAAAGCGGAATTCCGATATGGCGGAACTCGTCCGCGGCAAAACGGGCAGGGTGTTCGGCGATTTGACGGGAATTTTAACCGTGCTTAAAGGCTTGCCGCTCGCCTATAATAAGGATATGCAGGAAGATAAGGAACTCGCGTTCGACGCCGCCGATACGGTAAAAGCCTGCCTAGCAGTATTCGCGCCCATGGTCGCCACAATGACGGTGCACAGGGAAAATATGAAAGCCGCCGCGCAAAAAGGGTTTATAAACGCCACCGACCTTGCCGACTATCTTACCAAAAAAGGCGAACCTTTCCGTTCGGCGTACAAAATCTGCGGGGAAATAGTGGGGTATTGTATCGATAACGGCAAAACGCTCGAAACGGTTTCGCTTGAAACGTATAAAACGTTCAGCGACTTGTTCGAAGAAGATTTGTTTTCGTCAATCGATATAGAAAATTGCGTAAACAAAAGGATTAGCGCAGGCGGCACGAGCGTCGCTTCGGTTGAAAAACAAATAAGCGTTGCACGGGCATTTTTGAATAATAAATAACAATATTCGCATATTTATTCAAAAATAGTAAAAATATTCACAAAAAATGCAACAAAATTACAAATTGCGTGTAAAAATCGTTGACAAGTTGAAAATTTGGTACTAAAATAAAGTCATAAAAAACACAGCCGTAAAAAACGCTTAAAAATGCGTAAACAGATATAAAGCGGCTACAAGGAGAAAAAAATGAAGAAACTTTTGGCAATTATAATGTCGTGTTTAACGGCAATAGCATGTTGTTTTGCGTTCACCGCCTGCGGCAACAAAGACGTTGTAAAAATAGTTAACGTTGATTTATCCAGCGAGCAGTACGCTTTCGCCGTAAAAAAATCCGACGCAACGCTTTTAAATTCGGTTAACGCTTTCCTTGCG
>CAMOVY010000111.1 GCA_946627905.1 uncultured Clostridia bacterium | reverse complement strand
TGTCGCCTACTATGTGGTCGTCTTCGCCGTACACGGGCGCGATATGAACTATGCCCGTACCGTCTTCCATACTGACGTAATCGGCGTTGGTTATGAAAAAGGCTTTCTGCCCCTTTGCCTTAATATCGCTTACGGCAAAATCGTAAAGCGGAATATACTCTTCGTATTCGTACTCTTTGCCCGTCTTTTCGGAAATCGTTTCGTACTCTTCGAAATATTTACCGACAAGGGGCTTTGCGAGAATATAATGCGTGCCGTCCGCTACCTTGATTTCAGAATAAGTTTCAACCGCGTTCATACAAAGCGCCATATTGTTCGGCAGCGTCCACGGCGTAGTCGTCCACGCAAGGAAATATGTGTTTTCGCGATTTTTTGCCTTAAAACCGACGAAAATCGAAGTTTCCTTTACGTCTTTATATCCCTGTGCCACTTCGTGCGAAGAAAGCGCCGTGCCGCAACGCGGGCAGTACGGAACGATTTTATAGCCTTTATATAAAAGCCCCTTTTCGGCGATTTGCTTTAAAGCCCACCACTCCGATTCGATATACTTGTCGTCGTAAGTGATATACGGGTTCTCCATATCCGCCCAGTAGCCGACGCGGTCGCTCATTTTCTCCCACTCGGTCTTGTATTTCCAGACGCTTTCTTTACATTTTTTGATAAACGGCTCTATCCCGTATTTTTCTATTTCGGGCTTGCCGTCAATCCCCAGCATCTTTTCCACTTCGAGTTCTACGGGAAGTCCGTGCGTATCCCAGCCCGCTTTACGAAGACAATGCTCGCCTTTCATAACGCGATAGCGCGGAATTATGTCTTTTATAACGCGGGTAAGAATATGCCCTATGTGCGGCTTGCCGTTAGCGGTGGGCGGACCGTCGTAAAAGGTAAATTCTTTTGCGCCGTCGTTCTTCGCCATATTCTTTTCAAAAATTTTGTTTTCTTTCCAGAATTTTAAGACTTCTTTTTCCCTGTCTAAAAAATTCAGCGACGTGTCAACCTTCTTGTACATAAAACGCTCCCGTTATAAAAGTATTTAAAATAATACATATATAAGTATAAAATTATTTGTCGGTTTTGTAAAGTTAATTTCAGCGAATTGCCCTTTTTTATTCAAAAAAACTTGCAAATACTCGCCCGATAGGTTAAAATATAATAGCCGTGCTATGCGGGGAGTTAGCGATGCCCTGTTGTCCGCAATTCGCTTAGCGGAGCAGAATGCTTTATTAGGCTTGTTATGTGGAAGGCAGAACGGTATAAGGAGCGTTGATATCAAGGTCTTGTGCAACAAGCCCCTATGAACCGTGTCAGAGTAGGAATACAGCAGCACTAAGTAGACAGGTTTGTGTGCCATAAGGTTGCTTTGAAGGAGCCGCCTGTACCGCCACCGCTTCGGCATAATCTGTCGAGTAAAGACGCACGGTATTTTTTTGAAAAACAACGCGGCTCGGAAATTTTCCGAGCCGCGTGTGTTTTTAATAATTTTTACCCGCCTTGTTTACCTTTTATAAGTGCATAATATAAACTTTGCCGACGCATAATGTTTTGCGGCGCTTTTTTGTACCACCTAACGGTGGCATTATGTACGCCCTTTAGGGCGCATTATGTGTATTTTACGGCTCACGCCGCAAAATACGTAGCAAAAGATTTTTTGGGAAAAGGAGCCGCAGGCGTAAACGAAAACGGTTGACAATTTGTTGTCAACCGTTTTCAAAATCGCCTTGCGGCGACGTGGTGGAGATGCGGAGACTTGCACTCCGGTCTTGCACGCTTTGCTAAAGTTTTCTACATACTTATCCGACGTTTTATCTCGGAAAAACCACGCCCGTCGGCGGGCTTTGATTTTTCCCTGACGACTTTAATTCCGCTATCACCGCCGTCGTTAAAACGGTGAAAGCAGTTCCCCGCCTAGTTGACGCTTCTTTCGCTCCCGACGGGAAAAGTGCGAAGAAACGTACGCGCGATTAAGCCGCAGCGTATGCTAATTTTTGATTATCAGCATTTAAATTTAAGTTCCGTTTTTACGAAGCCGAGCCTTCGGTATGCTTGCGCTTTAACTCACCCGCACAATCGAATCTGAAACACCCCCGTGTTTCGCCTTACCGTATCTCTTCGATATTGTAAGGCGTGATTTGATATACGAAATGGTTTAGCCAGTTCATATAGATAAGGTTTGCGGTAGAAGCCCAGCACATATTGATTTCGCCGCCGATTTCGCCCACGTAATAATTTTCGGGCGGATTTACGTCGTTCCGTTTTTCCTTATCCCTTAAATACTCTTTATGGAGAGTATCCCTGTCGTATTCCGCGTGCCCCGTTATAAACACGAATTTGTTGTCTTTAGAACGTATTACGGACACCCCTGCCTTTTCGGAAGACGCTAACAGTACTAATTGCTTGCACGCTTTAACATCTTCTTCTTTTATAGTCGAGTGGCGGGAGTGCGGCATAAAGAACCTGTCGTCCGTGCCCTTTAACAGTTTATCGAACTCCACGAGTTTTTTATGCTCGAAAATGCCGAAAAGTTTCTTTTCCAAGGGATATTTCTTGATGCCGTAATAGTAGTAAAGCGCTGCCTGCGCGCCCCAGCAGATAAACATTGTGCTGGTTATGTGCGTTTTGGCGAATTCAAAAATCTCTTCGAGTTCGTGCCAGTACTTAACGTCTGAAAACTCCAAATCTTCTACGGGCGCGCCCGTGATTATCATACCGTCGAAAGTTCTGTTTTTTATATCGTCGAAAGACCTATAGAACTTTTGAAGATGTTCCGCAGGCGTATTCTTTCCCACATAACTTGCGGTAGACACCAGCGTTATGTTGACCTGCAAAGGCGAGTTGGAAAGTAGCCGCATAAGTTGCGTTTCCGTAATAATTTTTGTCGGCATCAGATTGACCACGGCAATTTCCAGCGGTCTTATGTCCTGCCCTGCGGCGCGCTTACTGTTCATAACGAATATGTTTTCCGCCTGCAATATTTTAGAAGCGGGTATGTCTTTCGGTACGATAATCGGCATCTTTTATCCCCTGTAAGTTTTTTATAATTTTATACTTTTTCAAGTGCTTGCGCTAAATCGTCTATTAAATCCTGCGCGTTTTCTATACCGCACGAATACCTGATAAGAGTCGGCGGAATTCCCGCGGCGGCAAGTTGCTCGTCGGTAAGTTGACGGTGCGTTGCGTTTGCGGGGTGCAAACAACAAGTTCTTGCGTCCGCGACGTGTGTTTCTATCGCCGCGACTTTAAGGTTTTTCATAAGCGTTTCCGCGTCTTTACGCGTGCCTTTGACGGCGAAACTCAAAACCCCGCAAGACCCGTTGGGCAAGTATTTCTGACCGAGTTCGTAATATTTATCCGTCTTAAGCCCACAGTATCTTACCCAGTCGATTTTCGGGTGGTTGTTTAAGAAGGTAGCGACTTTTAAGCCGTTTTCGCAGTGGCGCGCCATCCTGACATGCAAACTTTCAAGACCTAAATTGACGTAATAGGCGTTCTGGGGCGACTGTATAGACCCGAAGTCGCGCATAAGTTGCGCCGTAGCCTTGGTTATAAACGCGCCCGCAAGCCCGAATTTTTCGGTATAGATTATACCGTGATAACTATCGTCGGGTGTGGTAAGCCCGGGGAATTTATCTTTATGCGCGTTCCAGTCGAACTTGCCGCTGTCGATAATAG
>CAMOVY010000110.1 GCA_946627905.1 uncultured Clostridia bacterium | reverse complement strand
GCGACTTCCGCCGCGTAAATTTTAAAAGGTTCGCCGTCTAAAAAAGTAGAAGCCAGCGGTGCGGGATTAAACGCCCTTACTTTGTTGACAATATTTTCAGCACTATCCGACCAGTCGATAAGCGCGTGTTCCTTTTTTATGATTTTAGTAAACGACGCTTCCGCTTCGTTCTGACGGGTATACTCGGCTTTGCCTTGCATAATCAAGCCTATTGCCTCTTTAACGCACTCCGCACCAAGTGCCGAAAGCCTTTCAAACAGTTCGCCGCACGTTTCTTTCGCGCCTATGGCAAGCGTTTTTTGCAATAATATATCGCCCGTGTCTATGCCGATATCCGTTTTCATTATGGTAATGCCTGTCTGCTTTTCGCCGTTTAAAATAGCGTAATGGATAGGCGAAGCGCCGCGATATTTCGGCAACAGCGACGCGTGAATGTTTATAACGCCGTTTTTCGGTATATCCAGAATTTCCTGTGAAAGTATCTGTCCGAACGCACAGGTTATCATTAAATCGGGGGCGAGTTGTTTTAAGTCTTTTACCCCTTCGACGCGTATTTTATCGTACTGCAAAACGGGCAAGCCTAAATTTGTCGCCGCTTGCTTTACGGGTGGCGCGGTCAAAACCTGCTTTCTGCCGACGGGCTTGTCTTTATTGCAAATTACCGCCGCGATTTCTACCCCTGCTGTCTCAAAAACCGCTTTTAAAGGCAGAACGGCAAAGTCGGGCGTACCGAGAAAAACTACTCTCACTTTTTTTCTTCCTCTATAGTCGTGGCTTTATCCACGTACAAAATTCCGTCTAAATGGTCATATTCGTGGCAGAACGCGCGGGCGAGAAAATCCTGCGCTTTTACCGTAAATTTATTACCGTGGCGGTCGTAAGCCACGACGGTGATTTTTTTGGGACGCTCTACCTTACCGAATTTACCGCGTACGGACAAACAGCCTTCTTCGCCCGTCTGCTTACCGCTTTGCGATACTATGACGGGATTTATGCACTCGTAATATTTATCTTCGTAGTTAACGATAAAAACACGCCTTAATACCCCGACTTGCGGTGCGGCAAGCCCTACGCCGTCGGCTTTTTTAAGCGTTTCTTTCATATCGTCAAGTAGTTCCGCCGTTTTAGCGCCGAAATCCACTACTTCAAAACTTTTCTTTCTTAAAGTAGGGTCGCCTATCTGAATTATGTTTCTTATTGCCATGTTTCACCTTTATTACGTAAGATTGTTGGGGTTTATTTCCATATACGCGTTTATTCTGCCGCGATTTTCCGCGTTAGTAAGCGCATAAATTTTGTCTAAAATGTAATCGTTTCCGTTATCTATGCGCATTAAAATCTGATAACGGTATTTGCCCTGTAATTTTTTAAGCGGCGCTTTCATACACCCGAAAAACCTGAACACCGAAGCGTTTTCGCGCCGTACGTCGTCTATCGAAACGTACAGTTTTTTAACCGTTTCCACCGCCGCTTCTTCGATTTCGCTCTGCACGAGTACCCGTATTATTTTGGTGTACGGCGGAAACGCCGTCGCCTTTCTTATCGAATTTTCCCGTTCGAAAAATCCCTTGTAATCGTAGTTTATCGCCTGCCTTAACACGTGATTTTCGGGCTGATAGGTCTGCAAAACAACCTTACCCGCTTCGTCCGCCCTGCCGCTCCTGCCCGCCACCTGCGTTATAAGTTGAAAGGTGCGTTCCGCGCTCCTGAAATCGGAAAAATGCAGGCTCATATCCGCGTCTAAAATACCTACTAAGGTTACAAACGGAAAATCGTGCCCTTTGGCTATCATCTGCGTGCCGACTAAAATGTCCGCGTTTCTTTGGGCAAACTGACTTAAAATCTTAAAATGCCCTTCTTTGGTCTGCGTAGTATCCCTGTCCATACGCAAAATTTTCGCGGACGGAAACAACGCTTTTAAATCGGCGACTATTTTTTCCGTCCCGAAACCGCCGTACTTTAAATAGGGGCTGCCGCACTCCGTACAAGCCCTTATCATTTTGTATTTCGCGCCGCAATAGTGGCATAAAAGCGAATCGTCTTCTTTATGATAGGTCAGCGAAACGTCGCACGAAGAACATTTCTGAACGTGTCCGCACTCGGTACAGATAACCGTTTTAGAGTACCCGCGTTGATTTAAAAATATTATCGCCTGATTGCCGTTTGCAAGGCAATCCGCAAGTTCGGCTTTCAGTATCGAAGAAAAGGGCGAATTGTTGCCGCGCCTTACTTCTTTACGCATATCCGCAATCTCGATTTCGGGCAGGGGTTTTTTGTTTATTCTGTCGGGCAACTCAAAAAAATTGTATTCGCCGTTTTCTGCCGAAAGAAAACTTTCCACCGACGGTGTGGCGCTGCCTAAAACGAGTTTCGCGCCGTTATATTCCGCACGGAATTTAGCGACGTCTATCGTCGCGTACCGCGGGGCGGATTCGCTGGTATAACTACCGTCGTGCTCTTCGTCTATGATAATAAGCCCCAAGTTTTCCACGGGCGCGAAAATCGCGCTCCTTGCGCCGATGGCGATACGCGCTTCCCCCGTGCGAAGTCGCCACCACTCGTCGTACCGTTCCCCCGCGGAAAGTCCGCTATGTAAAATCGCCGCGTTTTCGCCGAACCTTGCGCGCAACTTTGTAAGCATTTGCGGCGTCAAAGATATTTCCGGCACTAACATTATTGCCGTTTTGCCCTGTTTTAGCGTTTTTTCTATGAGTTCGAGATATACTTCGGTTTTACCGCTACCCGTTATGCCGAATAAAAGCGTGGTAAGTTTTTCCGAAGAAATTACGCTGTCGACCGCCTGCCTTTGCTTATCCGTAAGATTAACCTTGCCCGCGCTGCCGCTTAAATCTTTATACGGCGAACGGAAACGCTTTTCCGCGGTTATTGTAAGCGCGTTTTTATCCGCAAGCGCTTTAACCGCGCCGCCGAATTCCGCGTTTAACTCCGCAATAGGCGTTTTGCCGTTTTCCCGTAAAAACGCTATTAAATCTTTCTGCCTTTTCGCAGATTTTCTTAAAGAAGCGGAAAGTTCGTCGGCGTCAACATCTTCCGCAAGTGCCGCGTATTTAACAAACTGTTCCCGCACCCTGCCTTTACGCATCTCCGCGGGCAGAAACAGCCTGAAAGCAAGCGCGCGCGACACGTAGCAGGTTTTTACCACGTAATCGGAAAGCGCAAGCGTTTCCCGCGTGAAAGCGGGCACGTCTTCTAACAGCGAAATTACGGGCTTTATTTTATTTTCGTCAAAATCACACTCGGATTTGACTTTAATAACTATGCCTTCTATCGTCTTTTTGCCGAAAGGCACCAAAACGCGACTGCCGGCAACTGCGCCGCAATCGTTTAAGGAATACTCGAATATTTTATCCGCTTCACTGTGCGAAATATCTACTATAACTTCGGCAAACACTTTTCTAAAACAAATGCGTCCAGCATCGTGAACGCATTACAAGTCCGAATCGGTACGACTTTTTTATCAGTCGCCGGTCGCGATAAGTTTTCCGTCGTAAATTTCCTGCGCGGCAACCGATAACGGTTTTTCGTTGTTAGGAAGTTCCGTCAGCCCTTGGTTTTGCGCCTGTTCCATTATCTGTCTGGCTCTCTTTGACGCGACTACGCATAACGCGTATTTAGAACCTATCGTTGCTGCCAAATCGTCGATGGGCGGTTTATGTATCA
>CAMOVY010000109.1 GCA_946627905.1 uncultured Clostridia bacterium | reverse complement strand
ATATAGCGCGTCGGTTTTTACGGCGTTTAAATACGCTTTAGGCAGATAGTCCGCTATAGACAGCAACCTGTCCGTGGTTTTCTTTGCGTTTTCGTAATCTTTTTTATCGAGATAATAACAATACCGCGCAGATAAAAGCATAGCGAAATTCAAGTCGTCTTCAGATAGTTGCGGCAAATCGAAATAATATTTTTCGTCTATTTCCGCAGGCGTTTTACCGTTATAAAGTTCCGACTGTACGGCAAGCATACTCAAAATAACTTTCGTGTCGTCGTCCATCTTTTTTATACCGTAAAGCACCTTTCCGTCGTTGTCCGCCCCGCCCGAAGACATAGGAAGGGCGTTCCCGAAAAACATATACACGCCGATAGGTAAAAACATTGCCCACACCGCAAACTCGAATAGCGACAGTTTATCGGTAAAAAACAAAGGTATTACGCCTATAAGCATAGGTATTACCGTTGCGATAAGCCCGCCGCGCGTCATTTTTTTAAGCCTTACGGCAAGTTTTTCGGTTGTCTTCGGCACCATTTCGGTATACCCCGCTTCGTCGCCCATACAAACGAAATCGAAGACGATTTTGCCCCTTTCTTTGCTCCACTTGAAAAACCAGATTGTCATAGAAAGAAAGTCAAACCCGTTTATCTTGCCCGCTATAAAATGCCCTAATTCGTGAAAACAAGTGCAAATCACGCCCGCAATCAACGCGCCTGCGGCAAAACTCGCTAAAACCGTGCCGAGCGACGCTGTAAACGTTCCGTTTGCTATAAGAACTACCGCCATAAGCCCTAAAGCGGTAAGCACTATCACCGCAATGTTGTTTATAAAATTTACTCTTCTGCTCATTTTTTCTCCGTTATATAGCGCAAGTACCCTTCGAGATTGTCGCTTTCGCTTACCGTAAAATACGGCGCGTTAATATATTCCGCTACGGCGTTCAATATAGCCGCCCCCGCGTGAATTATATCCGCCCTTTCTTTCTGTATACCCGCAATTTCTTTTCTTTCTTCAACGGTAAGCGCCGAAAGTTCCCTTGTAAGCCGCGCAATTTCGGCTTTGGTAAGTTTATACCCGTCCACTTTTTCGGGGTCGTAAACCGCAAGTTTTTGGCTTGCCGCGGCAAGCGTGGTACACGTTCCGCCTATGCAGTAAAAATCTGCGGACGGAATTTTTCCGTACTCTTTTACCGCGTTATTAACGTAATCTTTTATCGCCGCATAGTTCTGTCCGAACCGCTGCGTTAAAACGACCGCGCCTATCGGCAGGCTTTTGGAATAAACGCACTTACCGCCTTTTACCACGCCTATTTCGGTACTGCCGCCGCCGATATCCAAAACCGCGCCGTCTTTACCTTTAAGCGCCCCGTAAAGCCCCAAACACGCTTCCGTCTCGCCCGAAACAACGTCGAGATAGACGCCGCTTATTTCCTTTGCTTTTACGGCAAATTCCGCACCGTTTACGGAGTTTCTTACCGCGGCGGTGGCAAAGGCGAAAATTTTATCCGCGCCCTCGAGTTGCGCTGCGTCCACGTATTCTTTAATCGCTTTTAAAGTGCGTAAAGACGATTTTTCACAGAGAAAACCGTCTTTTTTATTCTCGGCAAGCCGTGTGGTTGATAGAAATTTTTTAAGGCTTTTGCCGTTTTCGCTTATCATAAGCCGCACGGAATTAGAGCCCACGTCTATTACGCCGTATTTCATATTATAAAATCGTGTTATTTATCGGTTTCGTAATGATAGCCGAGTTCTCTGGCGCGCTGAACTATCCACCATTTTTTCTGCATTATCTCGATAGTTTCTTCGCCGCCCGCAAGGTCTGCGTCAAGTTCCGCTATAGCGGCGGTAAGTTCCGCCTTTCTGCCGTTTTCAACGCCTATTTTAATAAGCTGATAACACATTAAAATCAAAAGCACGGCAAGCAGAACCACCGCACCCACCGTAAAGGCGATTACCCTTTTTTTAAACAGTTCGTCCGCGTGGCTCTCTGCGCTTTCCGTGTCCACGGATTTTAAAACGTTTTCGTCTTTCGATATTTCCGACATTTTCTTTTGAACTCGCTTTTGATTTCTTCTTTCGCGCAACAATTTTCTTTACCGTTATATTATATAATTTTTTCGCCCATATTGCAAGTATATTATTAAAACTTTTCATATAAGCCACAAGTCCGATAAATACGCCCGCCGCCATATAAAGCCGAAAAGACGGAAAACCGAGATTATACGAAACAAGCGCGTAAAACACGGAAAACGCGATAAAAGCGACAATATCGGGAATTATCCTTAACGCTCCGTTTTTGAAAAAAACTTTTATACACGCCGAAAGCGTAAAAAACACGCCGCCTATGCCACCGATTGCAACACACGCGATAAATACGAATATTTGGTTTTTAGCAACGAACATTTACTTAAACACCCGTTTGATAAACGGGGTTTTCACCGCGTTGTATCTTATCTCGTTAAACACCCCGTCCGCCATTAAAGTACCCGTCGCCTTATTGAACGCGGTTATCTTTATTTTTTCGCCCGTGATTTTAACCTTTACGCCGGACACGGTAAGCTTAAGTTGCTGTTCGGAAAAGCCGTCCACCGCTTCTACCCCGCTCATTGCTAAACGCTTTCTGCCTATTATCTCTAATTTGTCGTTATTCAACTGATTTTCCATAAAAAACTCCTTAATAAAGGGTATGCGGAACATTTATTTAAAATGAAAAAACGGCGTTAAAACGCCGTTTCGGATTTTTTATTATATATTTTTATTCGGGCAATTTCATATCGCCGAATTTTATCCAGCCCTTCTTTCTGAACAGTTCGGAAATTAAGAGCGTAAGCAAGGCAGGAAGAATAATGTTAAGCAAAAATATTCCGATTATACCTATAGCACCCGAAGTATTCGTCAATAAATCGATAATGCCGACAAAACCGCTAGTCCCCATACCGCCGCCGTTATAACCGCAACGAAGCACAAATACGCAAGTAGACAGCGGACCTAAAATCGCGCTGGAAATAATCATAGGCAGCATTATAACGGGTTTTTTCATTATGTTCGGTATTTGCAACATAGAAGTACCAAGCCCTTGCGCGACAAGCCCGCTCCACTTGTTTTCCTTAAAACTCGCAACGGCAAAGCCCACCATATGGCACGAACACCCGACAACTGCCGCACCGCCCGCTATAAACATATAATCGGCGTTATTCCCGCCCCCTTCTATCACCTCTTTGGCAACGGATATCCATATTGCCGCGGAAGACGTGGGCATAGTTAAAAGTACGCCCATAACGACCGCAACTATTATTCCCATAAAGAAGGGCATAATTTCAGTAGCTTTTGATATCAGTAATCCGAGTTCATTGACCAGCCATATAAAAGGCGCGGCAATAAAAATTCCGATAAAAGACAGAAGCAGCACGCCGAGCGGTATAAGTATTATATCGAGTTTAGTTTTGCCCGCATATAATTCCGCGATTTCAACGCAAAGCATAGCAACGACGTACGCTCCGATAGGATTGCCGGGAACGCCCAAAGCAAGCGTGGTAAACGGTGCGGTTATCTTCGGAAACATAGGCGCTAAAAAAGAACCAAACAACAGTTTATCGGCAAACGCGCCAACCGTTCCCGCTACAGCCGCGGCAAATATAAGAAGTTTATTCTTTTTAAGCGCGTAAGCAATTCCTACGCCTATCCCCGCACCCATAAGTGATTTGGCTATATTCGCCATAATAAGCAACGTACTGCCGAAAAAATTGTCTTT
>CAMOVY010000108.1 GCA_946627905.1 uncultured Clostridia bacterium | reverse complement strand
ATAAGATGGGCGGATTAAGCGAACTGCCGACTTTTCAGACAAGCACTTTAGAAGTGGTTATGACCGCAGATTTTATGCCCGTATCGGTAAAGCAGGTAGACGAATACAAGGCGTATATGGGTGTGTTGGCGGTTTCTTGCACTTCTACGCTTATTGAAACGTTTGAAAGAATAAACGACGCTACTTTGGTAATACCCGAGTGCGAGTTTTATAAATCAACCCTTAACGGCTAAAAAGTACGTATAAAGAGAAATTTATAAATACTGAAAACTTAACCTTACGGCGGAGCAAAATTGCTCCGCCATTTTTCTGTTCAAAGTTTATTTACAACTATAAATACACTTGTATTTTGCATAAATGCGCATTATAAGGGATTTTACTAACGCAAAAAACAATCCAAAATCCGCAAAGCGAATTTTTTACGTTCTGTTTAGACACATAATGTAAAAGGCAAACGGCTAAAGCCGTTTGCCTTTTACGTGGCGCGCCATAAGGGACTCGAACCCCTAACCTTCGGTTCCGTAGACCGACGCTCTATCCAATTGAGCTAATGGCGCAGGTGATATTTAATTGTATATAACACTGTTTTTATGAGTTGAGAATATAAATACTCTTGCTCAATTGGAAAACAGGGCTCCCGAAAAAGATTTGCTTTGCAAAGATTTTTTGGGAAAAGGAAAGGCAAGTTGAAAAGCGAAGCAACCAGTTTAGGTTGCGAGCTAAAAGGCTTTGCCCTGACGCGAGCTAGTGGCGCATATTCAGTTTGCAAGCCTTATTATTGTATAACATAAAACCGCGTTTGTCAAATATTACAATCGGGTTTTTCATATCTTTTTTAAGCATATTTAATCGCTCGCGCTTTAATCAAAGCGCGAGCGATTAGAAACGCAATTTTATTCAGCGGTAAACTCGTCTTTACCGACCGCACAAAGAGGACAGGTAAAATCGTCCGGAAGGTCGCTAAACTTCGTGCCTGCCGCTATCCCGTTATCGGGGTCGCCTAATTCTTCGTCGTAAACGTATCCGCAAACGTTGCAAACGTATTTCATAATTCATTTCTCCTTTTTCTTTTTATTGTACAATGAAACGGCAATAATTGCAACAGTTTTTTGCCATTTCGGCTTTCATTTTATAAAACGCTTGACTTTGTTTGTTCAATTTGTTAAAATTTAGTAAAATTACAAAAAGTAGGAAAATTACCACTATGAAACAGAGTGAAAAATTTATCTGGACGACAAAAATCAACGATAAAGGTCAAATCGTTATACCGAAGGAAGCGCGGGATGTGTTCGGGTATAAGAGCGGGGACGTACTGCTGTTGTTCGGAGATACGGACAGGGGCATAGCGATAGGTAAGGCGGCTGACTACGTTAAATTTGCCGAAGCGATTTTAAATAAGACGGGCGAAAGCGATAATGATTGAAATAAAAAATCTTACAAAAAGTTTCGGAACGCTTAAAGCGGTCAACGGGCTGACGCTAACGGTAAACGGCGGCGAAATTTTTGCGCTTTTAGGCTTAAACGGCGCGGGGAAATCTACCACTATAAAAATACTTTGTTCGCTGCTTAAAAAAGACGGTGGCAAAGTGCTGATAGACGGGCTTGATATTGATAAGGACGAAACCGAGATAAAGCGTTTAATAAGTCTTTCGCCGCAGGAAACCGCCGTCGCACCTAATCTTACCGTAGAAGAAAACCTGCGCCTTATAGCGGAACTTTACGACGTAAAGGATGAAACAGCCGTCGACGATATGATAGAAAAATTTTCCCTTTCTCATAAACGCAAAGTGCTTGCGAAAAGGCTTTCTGGCGGACAGCAAAGAAGACTTTCGCTTGCGATGGCGTTTATCGTAAAACCGAAGATTTTAATTCTTGACGAGCCGACTTTGGGATTGGACGTAAAGGTGCGGCGCGATTTGTGGCGGCTTATCCGCGAGTTTGCGGGAAATTATAATTCTACAGTACTTTTGACTACGCACTATCTCGAAGAAGCGGAACATCTTGCAAGTCGTATAGGGATAATGAAGAGCGGGGAACTCGTAGCACTAGGCTATGCGGAAGAAATTATTAAAACGACGGGCGCGCAGAACTTCGAAGACGCGTTTTTGAGTTTGGCGGGGAGTTCGGGTGAAGAAGATGAATAAGACGTTTATACTTGCAAGGCGCAACTTAAAAGAGATTATCCGCGACCCGTTGTCGCTGGTTTTTAATATGGCGTTTCCGATTTTAATGCTGTTCGTTTTGGGTGTAATCACCAACTCTATGGAATACGTGCCCGAACAGTTTTTGATAAACAATTATTCGGTGGGGATATGTATGTTCGGCTATACTTTCGCTATGCTGTTTACCGCAATGCTTATTGCCGAAGACAAAAACGGCGAATTTATTAACCGCCTGAATATGGCGCCTATAAAAAAGTCGAGTTATATCGCAGGCTATTACATAGCCATAGCGCCAGTAATGGCGGTACAAACTGCGCTGTTTTTATTGTGTTCTTGCATTTTGGGCTTGGAGTTTTCGTATAAGTTGGCGGTAGCGTTCATCTATCTGATACCTTCGGCAAGCCTTTACGTCGTGCTTGGGGTGCTTATCGGAACTATCGTCAAAAACGGCAAGCAGGCAGGACCGGTGTGTTCAATAATCATTTCGGGAACTTCTATGCTCGGCGGGGTGTTTATGCCCGTCGAAGGTATGGGCGCGTTTTCTACGATAGTAAATTTATTGCCCTTTACGCACAGCGTAAAAATAGCAACGGGAGTATTCGATGGCGATTTCGGCTGTATTTATCCGCACGTGTTATGGGTAGTCGGGTACGCTGTCGTGTTATTTGCAATAACGGTTTTGATATATAAAAGGAAGAAAGGATAGGTGGATTTTATGCGCATTGCGATTATACTTAAAACGCCCGAATTAAATGACGAAATAACCGAAGAAAAAGTTATTTACGCCGACGCGGCTTATAAGTTTGCTGGCAACTTAAAAGGCAAAACAGTGCTGGGCGTGGTCGGCGATTTCGACAGTTTAGGGCGTATTCCAAAAAACGAGAAAATAGTGCTTTTAAACGAAGAAAAGAATTTTACCGACGGTGAAAGGGCGGTTTTATTTGCCAAGGAGTGCGGCGCAACCGATATAGTTATTTACGGTGCGTACGGCGGGAGAATAGAACACATACTCGGCAATATCGCACTGCTTAAAATAGCGCAAAATATCGGCATTAAAGCGGTTATTAAATCCGGAAAGCAGTTTACCGAACTTATCGGTGTAGGCGAACACCGTTTCAGGGTGAGACGAAACAGTAAAGTGTCGTTAATTCCGTACGGGGGGCACTGTACTTTTGAAACAAGTCAAGGTTTGTATTATCCGCTTGACAATCTTACTTTAACGCCTATGGATACGCGCGGTATAAGCAATGTTGCCGTAAACGGCGAAATTAGTTTTACCGTTATAAGCGGAGAAGCGTTGATAATCCGTGAACAGGCGGAATAAATCGTCTTAAAGACATAAAAACGGCTCTGCGGGAAACATGGGTTTTCCACAGAGCCGTTGTGTTTAACGGATATTTACGACTTATTGAATTTATCTATCTGGCTTGTAAAACTTTTCGATGAGAAAAGCATAAAACCTACCGCAATACAAATTATTAAATCCGGAAATATATAAACTGATTGATAAGACAGGCTGTACAGCACTACAGGTTGATTTTCGGGCGCAAATGTTCCGAAAGCGAAAATGCCGGAAATAAAATGCATTA
>CAMOVY010000107.1 GCA_946627905.1 uncultured Clostridia bacterium | reverse complement strand
CAAACGCCCGCCCGAAGTCTTCCGCAAGCGTGCCGCCGTTTTCAAGTTTTTCCGCTTCCTTTTCGGAAGCGTAAACGGTTGCCCCGTCCTTTTGCAGCGCCGCGGCGTTGCCCGCGTGGTCGAAATGCGCGTGCGTAAGTAAAAGGTGCTTTACGGTAAAGCCGTTATCAATCTCGGCTTTTTTTATAAGTTTGTAGTTTTCGCCGCCGTCTATACACACCGCTTCGCGCGAGTTCTCGTCAACTAAAAAGTAGGTGTTTACGCGCAAAAGTCCTGACGATAAATGATACAATCTCACGTGCTTGCCGCCCTGAAAACGTCTATTACCCGTTTATCCTGTTTTAATTTGGATATAAGTCTGTCGAGCGCCGCTTTATCTTTAAGCCTTATGGTAAAATCCACTATTACCCTACCCATACGCGCGTCCGTTCTGCCGTTTGTCGAAACTATTTCGAGTTGCAGTTCGCTTGTTGCCGCCGCCACCGCGAACAGCACGTCCGTCTGAACTTCCCCAAGCACCTTGATTTCCGCGTTAAAGGCGGTGGATGTGCGGTTTTCCCACGATACTTCTATAAGTCTGTCGGGTTCGGCGTTCTTTAAGTTGGTACAGTCTTTTCTGTGTACGCTTACCCCGTGCCCGCGGGAAATAAAGCCGACTATCTCGTCCCCCGGAACGGGATTGCAACACCCCGCGAACCTGACTAAAAGTCCGTTCATACCCTTGACGATAACGCCGCCCGTCTGGCTTTTTCTGCCCGACGGAATTTCTTTTATGCGCTCCTGCGGGCGGGTTCTGCGGTAAAAGTCCAACAGTTTTACTATTACCTGATTAACGGACACCGCGCCGTAGCCTACCGAAGCAAACATTTCTTCCTGACTTGCAAAGGATAACTTATTCGAAAGCACCAAAAAAGACTCTTCCGTCAAAAGTTCCGAAAGCGAATACCCGCGGCGTTTTGCTTCCGCGTCAAGCATACTCTTGCCCGTCTTGACGTTCTCTTCCTTCATCTCTTTTTTAAAGAACTGACGGATTTTAACGCGGGCGCTGGGACTTTTGACTATTTTAAGCCAGTCCCACGACGGACCTTTGGAGTTTTGCGAAGTTATAACTTCCACCACGTCGCCCACCTGCAAGGTGCTCGATAACGGTACCATTTTGGAATTGACTTTCGCCCCGACGCACTTGTTGCCTATCGCAGAGTGTATGTGGTATGCAAAGTCCAAAGGCGTTGCACCTTTCGGCAGACTTATAACGTCGCCTTTCGGGGTAAAAACAAGCACTTCGGAACTATACACGTCCCCTTTTAACGAACTTAAAAACTCCTTACTGTCCTTTAAGCCGCCCTGCCACTCCATAACTTCGCGTATCCACGAAAGACGGGTATCCAAATCGTCGCCTTCTTTTTTCTCTTTATATTTCCAGTGCGCGGCGATACCGTATTCGGCGGCGTGGTTCATTTCGTACGTTCTTATCTGTATCTCGAAAACTCTGCCGAAATTCGTCACGACCGTCGTGTGCAAAGAACGGTACATATTCGGCTTGGGAGTTGCGATATAGTCCTTTATACGCCCCGGAACGGGCTTCCATTTATTGTGTATCTTACCGAATATCTCGTAGCACTCGTCCACCGTGTTAACGATAACGCGTATGGCGATTAAATCGAATATCTGGTCGAGAGTTTTGCCCTTTTCCTTCATCTTGCGGTATATGCTATAAAGGTGTTTTCTGCGCCCGAAAACTTCGCCGGAAATACCCGAATCTTCAAGCATTTTCTTAAGTTCCGCAACCACGTGGTCGGTTAGTTCGTAGCCTTCTTTAACCCGCTCTTCGATATTTATGGAAAGATATTCGTAAAAATCTGGTTCGAGATATTTTAAACACAAATCTTCGAGTTCGCACTTTATCTGCGATATGCCCAAGCGCCCCGCAAGCGGCGCGTAAATTTCCAGCGTTTCGCGCGCCATGCGTTGCTGGCGTTCGTTAGAAAGAAAGTTAAGCGAACGCATATTGTGCAGTCTGTCGGCAAGTTTAATTATTATTACCCTTATATCCTTTGCCATCGCGACGAATAACTTTCTGAAATTCTCCGCCTGTTCTTCTTCAAGCGAAGTAAACTCTATGCGGTCGAGTTTAGTAACCCCCAAAACGAGATTTAAAACTTCGTCGCCGAATTCCTGCTTTATATCGCCTTCGGAAACGGGCGTATCTTCGATTACGTCGTGTAAAAACGCCGCGGCAACGGTCGCCGCGTCCAGCCCCAAATCGACTAAAATCCCCGCGACGGTACAGGGGTGAACGAAATATTCTTCACCCGACGCGCGCTTTTGGTTCTCATGCGCTGACTTGGCAAAATCGTAGGCTTTTAAACAAAGATTAAGGTCTTTACCGGTATAATTCGCTTCGAGTTTTCCGATAACGTCTAACATTGTCTTTCTCCTAATTTTCTGTATAGCGCGGAATCGGTAAGCGGTCTTTTAACCGACGCGTTCCTTATAAGTATTCCGTTTTCAACGGTGAAAAATCCGAGTTCTTTAAATACTTCGAAACAGAACGCGAATTGCGCCCTTTCCCCTTCCGAAGTAGACTGTGCTTTTTTGTTAAACAATTCCTTTACGGGGCGGTTTTCGCCCGCAACGGCTTTAAGGAACGCGCGTTCGAAATCCGTTCTGTCTATACTTAAACCGTGCACGGCGTCTTCAAAGTCGCACACTACGTTCCGCAAAAAGCCCTTTATCGATCGCTTGTTCCGAAAAGTGGAAATATTGAGTTCGAAAACCAAAGTTTTAGGTACGGGGTAAGATAAAATCGGCACGTCGTTTACGCCGTTGAAATCCAGCATCTCTATAGCCGTCGTGTTAAACGAGTAGTGCGGAGAGTCTTCTTTTAACGGTTTCATTTCCGTTTCGCCTACCGTCGTTGCAAACAGCGGACGACGGTTGCCTACCCCGAACGGCTCTAACATTTCTATTTCTTCCGCAAGGCGCACGGGTATCTCTCCTTCCGCTACGATATCTACGGAAATTTCCTTTTCCCTTTCCGCGCCGATAAACGCTTTTTCCGCGTACAGGTTTATAGCCTTTCTAAGCGGCTCGAAATTTTCTTCCGATACGCTAAGTCCCGCCGCCTGAGAGTGCCCGCCGAACGCGGTAAGGTATTCTTTAACCGCGTTTATAGCGTAGTAGATATTTACCCCGTCCACACTGCGCGCCGAACCCTTATAACCGTCGCCGCTCTTTGCAAACACTATGACCGGTTTGTTGTACGTTTCGACAAGTTTAGCCGCGACTATACCTAAAATCCCCGCTTTCCACTCTTCGCCCCGCACGAGTATTATTCTGTCGGCGTCCGCACCCGTTTCCGTTATAATTTCCTTGGCGCTTATAAAGGCGGCTTCGCAAAAATCCTGCCGAGTAGCGTTGTATACGTTGAGTTTTACGGCTAAATCGAATATTTCGTTTTCGTCTTCCGATAAAAACAGTTTAAGCGCCGAGTTCGCGTCGCCCATTCTGCCACCCGCGTTTATCCGCGGGGCTATGGCGTACGCTAAGGTCTGCGCGCTTACCGTTTTACCGTTATCGCCGAGAAAAATTTTAAAAGCCTGCCGCGGCGCGGCGTTTATAAGTTTTAAGCCTTCCGCCACTATATCGCGGTTTTCGCTTATTAAATCCATACTGTCGGCAACGGTGGCAAGCGCCGCGAAATCCAAAAACGCGTCCGCCTTTTCACCTATCAGCGCCACCCCGCGTTTGTACGCAACTCCGCCGCCGCAAAGCCCGTCGAAGCCGTAGTTCTGCCCCT
>CAMOVY010000106.1 GCA_946627905.1 uncultured Clostridia bacterium | reverse complement strand
GCCGTTATTGCACCTAAGGTAAATTTAAGTTGCGGATACCTGTCGAGTTTCTTTATGCAGGAAAACAGACCCGCAAGTCCTATGCACGAAAAAGCCGCGGGGTAGTCGAGTATAAACTGCGCGGGATGCAGAATATAGGTATCCTGTACCGCCTGTAAAATTCCGTAAACGCAACCTGCAAGCACGCCTTTTTTCGCGCCAAACGCATAGGCGTAAATCATAAGCGGTAAAAGCGAAGCAATAGTTATCGCCCCGCCTTGCGGCATTTTTACTATGCGTAAGTATGACAGTGCGAAACTCATAGCAATACAGATTGCAGCGTAAGTTATCGATTTTGTATCAAAGCCGCTTTTGTCGTTCCTGCCGAAAAAGAACGCGGCGGCTATTACAATAACAACGGCTATAGCCGCAAAAACGTATAGCGCAACGGAGTTAACGTCGTTGTTAGTAAGCCAGTTTGCTTCCGCCGCGTTGCCGCTTGCGAAGTGTATCGCTATACAGATTATAGTTGTCAAAAGTGCCGCGCCGATAGCGGATACGGCTACGATTATATTTAGCGTACTGCGTTTTACGGCTATTAAAATGCCGCCGACGGCAATCATTGCGATTAAAATTACAAGCGGAATAAACAGGATGGGCACTATTCCGTCTTCACTAAACGCAAAGGATAAAAAAGTTATAATAAGTGCCGCCGCGTAAATTATAGTACAAATTAAACTTATTTTAGCAAAAGCGGCGGTAGGTTTGTTTTTTGCTTTTAATGCAAAAAAGACAACAACGAACGCTATTGCGAGTATAAGGGTAAGCCATATGGCAACCGAACGCACGGTATTATGTGCGTTATCGAATAAAAATGGATACCATATTGCGCTGTCCAAAAGATTGGAAAACATATAAACACTCCTTCTATCCGCCCAAATTTAAGCGTCGAAAACGCGCCCTTTGATAAGGGCGCGTTAAAACCGAAACATCTTGCCGTTTCCTTCAAGAATTACCTTGCGGATTCAATGGTGTAATCTCAGCCTTGCGGCACCCATAGCGAATATTTAATTTTATCGTCTTAATGATATCACCCGTAGGCTTGTATAGTCAAGCGTTTTAAGGTGGCGGCGTGCAAAATATTTTTTTAATCGATTTTCTTATATAATTGACGGAATAAAACGAATTGTGTTAAAATAACTACAAAAATAACAGGAGTAAATTTTATGAGCAATATTCGTCCTGAAAATATGGAAAGGATAGTAAACGCAACGCTTGCCAAAGCGTTTATCGAAGAACAGATAACGGAGATAAGAAAACAGGTCGGCGACGGGAAAGTGCTTTTGGCGCTGTCCGGCGGGGTGGACAGTTCGGTTGTCGCCGCGCTTTTAATTAAAGCGATAGGCAAACAACTCACCTGTATTCACGTAAACCACGGGCTTTTAAGAAAAGGCGAACCCGAACAGGTTATAAAGGTGTTCCGCGACGAGATGAGTGCAAATTTAGTTTACGTCGACGCGGTAGACCGTTTTTTGGATAAACTTGCGGGGGTAAGCGAGCCCGAAACCAAGCGCAAAATAATCGGTGCGGAGTTTATCAAAGTGTTCGAAGAAGAAGCGAGAAAACTCGACGGTGTGAAATTCCTTGCGCAAGGTACTATTTATCCCGATATTTTAGAGAGCGAAAAGGGCGTAAAAGCCCATCACAACGTGGGCGGACTGCCCGAAGATTTGAAATTCGAACTAGTCGAACCCGTTAAACTTTTGTTTAAGGACGAGGTGAGAGTGGTGGGTAGAGAGTTGGGGCTTCCCGAAAGTATGGTAGACCGTCAACCGTTCCCCGGCCCCGGACTTGGCGTAAGATGCTTGGGCGCGATAACACGCGACAGGCTGGAAGCGGTAAGAGAGTCCGACGCCATTTTGCGCGAAGAGTTTGCGGCGAGCGGCTTGCAGGGCAAAGTATGGCAGTATTTTACCATCGTTCCCGACTTTAAGTCCACGGGTATTTCTGACGGCAAGCGCACTTACGCGTATCCCGTTATAATCCGCGCGGTAAATACCAAAGACGCGATGCAAGCGACGATAGAAGAAATACCCTACGCGGTACTTCATAAAATAGTCGATAGGATATTGAAAGAAGTTAAGGGCGTAAACCGCGTGGTATACGACTTAACCCCCAAGCCCGTAGGAACTATTGAGTGGGAGTAAGACGAAAGGTAGTAAATTAAACGGCAGATTTTTATTAGGGGGGGCGTTATGTCTAAATTTTTCGCATACCTTAACCGTATGAAATATATAAAGCGTTGGTCGCTTATGCGGTCCATACGCGAAGAAAATATTATGGAACACAGTCAAACCGTTGCGGTTATCGCGCACGCGCTTGCACTAATCACTAATAAAATCTGCGGCGGCGCTGTCGACGTAAACAAGACGGTTTTGCTTGCGCAATATCACGAAGTGGGCGAAGTTATAACGGGCGATTTGCCGACGCCGATTAAATATTTCAATCCCGAAATCAAGACGGCTTATAAAGACCTTGAAAAGGGCGCGTGCGAACGCATACTTTCTATGCTGCCCGAAAGTTTAAAAGACGAGTACCGAGAATATATTTTGCCCGACGAAAGTTCCCAAGAATATAAACTGGTAAAATATGCGGACAGGCTGGCGGCGTATCTGAAGTGCGTAGAAGAAGTAAAAGCGGGCAACGCGGAATTCAAAAAAGCCAAGACTTCGATAGGGAACGAACTTAAAAACTGTAAAAACCCCGCGGTAGAATATTATCTTAAAGAGTTTGCGCCCGCGTACGAACTTACTCTCGACGAGTTGGATTAAAGCGTTAATTTGTGCAGATTATACAATAGCGTTTTTGTAATTCATTAAAAATGACCATTGAAAAAGGGCGACGCATAGGTTAAAATATTATAGTAAAAGAAAATCCGTTTAATTCGGATTGTATAACGGAGGAAAATATGGCAAGTTTAAACTTAAAAAACATCTATAAAGTATACCCGTCGGGGGTTACCGCGGTATCCGACTTTAATCTCGATATCGAAGATAAAGAGTTTATCGTGTTCGTCGGACCTTCCGGCTGCGGCAAATCGACTACGCTTCGTATGATAGCCGGCTTAGAAGAAATTTCTTCGGGCGAACTGTATATCGACGGCAATCTCGTAAACAACGTCGCACCCAAAGACAGGGATATAGCGATGGTTTTCCAGAACTACGCGTTGTATCCGCACATGACCGTTTACGATAATATGGCGTTCGGCTTAAAACTCCGCAAAATGCCCAAGGCGCAGATTGACCAAAGGGTAAAAGAAGCGGCGAGAATTTTAGGTATCGAAATGTACCTTTCGAGGAAGCCGAAAGCGCTTTCCGGCGGTCAGAGACAGCGTGTTGCGTTAGGACGTGCAATCGTTCGTGAACCTAAAGTTTTCCTTTTGGACGAACCGCTTTCGAACTTGGACGCGAAACTTCGTTCGCAGATGAGAACGGAAATCACCAAGTTGCACAACAGGCTTGCCACCACGTTTATTTACGTTACTCACGACCAGATAGAGGCTATGACGATGGGTACGCGTATCGTCGTTATGAAAGACGGGTTTATGCAACAGGTGGATACGCCTATCAATCTTTACGACCACCCCATAAATCAATTCGTCGCGGGCTTTATAGGCACGCCGCAGATGAACTTCTTTGTCGGAAGACTTACAGGCACTAAAAACGCCGTTAATATCGAATTCGGTTTGGATAAAATCCGTTTACCCAAAGAAAAGGTGAACTTAATAGTAAATCTCGAGAAATATCTCAATACCGACAGAGAAATCGTGTTCGGTATAAGACCCG
>CAMOVY010000105.1 GCA_946627905.1 uncultured Clostridia bacterium | reverse complement strand
CCGCAAGGCACACGCCACGGCCCAAATTGCCGTAGCCTACTATTCCTACTTTAATCATTTACTTTTACCGCCCGTTTTGTTTTTCGTTTATATTTTACGCTAAATGCACAAGAAAATCAACTTTAATTATACAACGTTTTATTATAGTACCTATTCGTTTTTTTTATTTTTATTGAATAAAATACAAAATCGGGCAAAATTATCGCCCGCGGGCAACGTATAATCGTTAAAAAAAGGAGCGTTTATGAAAAACCCGTTGCGCTGTTTCGATTATACCGTCGTTATAAAATACTTGTGCGTTTTTGCGCTGTTTATCGTGTTTAACAATCTCGAACCCGAAATCCAGCCCTACTCTACCGCTGTACTTATCGCCTGCGCCTACGGTGGCGGGAACTTTTTGCCCTTTCCCCTTATCTTTATCGGTTCTTTTTTAGTGTCGGGCGCGGACGGACTTTTAGCGCAGGCAGCGATTTCCGCGGGATTTTTATTAGCGCTGGACTTACTGTACAGGCGCTTTAACACGAAAAAGAATTTCGGGTTTATAATTCTTTCCTGTCTTTCGCTTTTAGGATATATTTTCGTCGGCGACACTTCCGCGCAGGTGATAGCGGAAAAAAGAATTCTCGTATCCGCAATTACTTCGGGACTTGCGTTTTTTTGCTGCACCGCGGATAAAGCGTTTACGGAAAAAGGGCTTAAATTTAAATTTTCCTACGAAGAGTATTTATCGGTAGCGGCGGTTGCTATTGCTTGCGGAATAGGCGTGTGCAATTACCTTTCGCCCGTTTTATGGAAAGGTATTACCGTATTTATGATACTCTGCTGTTGCTATCTTTTTAAGTTCGGCACGGGCACTACCCTTTCCGCAGCGCTGGGCATCAGCCTTGCCGTTTACTATCACGACGTAAACTACGTTGCCATAACTTTGGCGTTAGGGCTTGCGGCGGAAATTGCAGGCAATTTTTCCCGCTATCTTGCGGCGGCGGCAATCCCTGCGGCGGACTGTTTTATCTATATGCTTTTCGGGGTTTACCCCGTCTATTCGGCTGAAGAATATCTGCCCGTTATAATCGGCGCGCTTTTCTTTGCCGCTATTCCGCCAAAACCGTTAAAAGAACTCAAAGAAAAACTGTATTCGTTCAGGGAACGGCAGTTGGTACGCCAGACCATTAACCGAAACCGACTTATGCTTTCAAACAGGCTGTACGAACTCGCGGGGGTATTTACCGAAATGTCTTCTACGTTTAACGCGTTTAAAAAGACGGCTATTACCGAAGACAAGGCAAAAGCCGCGATAGAACGCGAAATTTATTGTTCGGTATGCAAAAACTGCAAGTTTTACGCTAAATGCAAGCCCAAGGAAAAAGACGTTAAAAACGGACTTAAAATTATGCTTGACGTAGGCTTTGCAAAAGGCAGACTTTCGCTTATCGATTTACCTAAAGAACTGTCGGAAACGTGTATTCACCCTAACGATATTTTATTCGGGCTGAATAAAATGCTTGCGGAATACCGTTCTTACGCGTTAAACGTAAAAAATCTTGCGAGCGGCAGAGAACTCATCGCCGAAGAAGTGTCGGGCGTTTCCGAGATATTAAAGGGGCTTGCGCTGGAGTCGGGCGCGCTTTTAAAGTATCAAAGCAGGCTTGAAAGGTCGCTTGCCGATAATCTTGCAAAAAGCGGACTTTTCGCGTCTGAAATCTTAATCTACGGCGAAAACGAACGCATAACCGTTTCTATGATAATTACTATGAAAGAGTTTTCCCTTAACGCGCTTAACCGCGTCGTAGACAACTCGCTCGGCATAAATATGTCGCTTGCGGAAAAAAGCAATATCACCGAAGATAAAATTTATCTTCTGTTTAAGCGTGCAACCGAATACGACGCGGTTTTCGGCGTGGCTTCGGCAAAGAAAGACGGTTCGGAAATGAGTGGCGACACACACTCGGTCATCCGCATAAACGACGAAAAGTTTTTGGTTGCGCTTTCCGACGGCATGGGTAGCGGCAAAGACGCCGAAACCGTTTCTTCCGTTTCCCTTTCGCTTATAGAGAGTTTTTACAAAGCGGGTATGAACAGCGACCTTATTTTAAACACGGTAAACAAACTGCTTGCGGTAAACACCGAAGATAATTTCACCGCGCTGGACGTGGCGGTTATAGACCTTAAAAACCGTTCTTCGGACTTTGTGAAATACGGCGCGCCATACGGGTTTATAATAAGCGACGGCAGAGTAAGAATAGTCGAAGCCAACTCTCTCCCCTTAGGCATTTTAAGCGATTTAAAGCCGTCCGTCTGCCGCGCGGACGTAAACGACGGCGATATGATACTTTTAATGACCGACGGGGTTGCGGACGCGTTCGGCTCTTCGGGCGATATAATAGACTACGTGCGCCTTGCCCCCGCGCTTAACCCGCAAACCTTTGCGGACGACGTGCTAAATAAGGCTATTTCCTTAAACGGCGGTGAAAAAAAGGACGATATGACCGTCCTTTGTGTAAGAATATTCAAAAAACCGACTATAAACGCCGCGTCCGCGTAAAACACAGCGGACTTGCTTTATATTATCGTTTTATACGTGCGTTTCTGTCCCAGAATACGCCGTCCTTTAACCCCTGTATGCTTTTATCTTCTTCCGCTTTTTCAAGGCGGTATTCCGCCCAAGCGCAATAAGTCGGGTTCTGTTCTATCCCTATAAACTTACGCCCGAGTTTTTTGGCGACGACCGCCGTCGTACCGCTGCCCGCAAACGGGTCTAAAACCAAATCGCCCGCATTTGAACTTGCTAAAATCAGTTTTGCAACAAGTTTTTCGGGCTTTTGCGTGGGGTGAGCGGTATTTTCCGCCATTGACCAGTACGGAACGGATATATCGTCCCAAAAGTTTGACGGGCAAGTGTCGCGGAATTTGCCGTCTTTAGTCTCTTCCCAGTCTTTCGGCACGCCGTTTTCTCTATAAGGTGCAAGCACCGTTCTTCTTTGCTTGACCGCGTTAAGATTAAAAGTATAATCTTCGCCGACTGTCGCAAAAAATATGTCTTCCATAGAGTTTTTCCAGTTGCGTTTAGCGCCCCTGCCCTTTTCGCGCTGCCACGTTATCCTGTTCCGTAAAATGAAATGATTGTGTAGCACTTCGCCGATAACAAGCGCGCTTTCCCAGTCGCAACAGACGTAAATACTTGCCGTGGGTTTTAACTTGGGGATTACCGCTTTTATCCATTTTTCGGTGTATAAAGCGTACTCGCTTGCCCCGAGTTTTTTAAAACTGTTGCCCCCGAAGTCTTTAAATAAATTATACGGCGGGTCGACGATAAGTAAATCCACCGAACGGTCCTTTACCTTATTTATAGCGGTAAAAACGTCGCCTATTACCGTTTTATCGGTTTCGCCGTTATACTTCTCTGCGGACAGGCATCTGTTTATATATTTTTCGCCGTCAGAAAGTGAAAAATCTATGGTTTTGTTTCTTTCGGATTTCATAATCAGCCTTTACGGTAAAGTTGCATCCACACGTCGATTTTTGAAATCAAATCGTCGTTGTTTTTGGATTTTTTCATCATTTCTATAAGCGTATCGGTAGCGTCGCTACGTTCGGACAGGATTTTACGCAGTTTATAAACGGTCGACTGTTCCTTTTCGGAAAGCAGAAGTTCGTCTTTTCTCGTGCCCGATTTATAAAGGTCGATTGCTGGGAAAATGCGCTTTTCGGACAGTTCGCGGGATAAATGAATTTCCATATTGCCCGTGCCTTTAAATTCTTCGTAAATAACGTCGTCCATACGGCTGCCCGTGTCGATAAGCGCGGTGGAAAGCACGGTTAAACTGCCGCCGTCTTCTATATTCCTTGCC
>CAMOVY010000104.1 GCA_946627905.1 uncultured Clostridia bacterium | reverse complement strand
CGGGGTATGGAATCCATTAAAATAACGACGTCCTGCCCCACTTCCACAAGGCGCTTTGCCCTGTTGATAACGAGTTCCGCCGCCCTTATGTGGTGTTCCGCGTTTTCGTCGAACGTGGAAAACACAACTTCGCCCTTTACGCTACGCTTTATGTCGGTTACTTCTTCGGGGCGTTCGTCTATCAAAAGAATAATAAGTTTAATATCGGGATAGTTTGCTTCGATTGACTGCGCTATCTTTTTTAACAGCGTGGTTTTGCCCGTCTTCGGCGGGGCGACGATAAGCCCCCTTTGTCCTTTACCGAGCGGCGCGAATAAATCTATGCAACGGATTGCTATATCGTCCGCATTGTCGGCGTTTTCAAGTTTTATGCGCTTAGTTGGGTAATACGGAATTAAATCGTCGAAATTAGTGCGGTTCAAAAACAACGCGGGGTCAAGGTCGTTTATCGAAAGCACCTGTTTTAACGCCGCCGCTTCTGTTTCTTTAGGCGGGGTGCAAATCGCTTTTACCCTGTCGCCGCGGCGCAGGTTGTATTTTTTGATATTCAGCGTGGAAACGTACGCGTCTTCTTTGGAATTTTCGTAATTGTTAACGCGCAAAAATCCGTAGCCGTTCATATGGACTTCTAAAACGCCTTCTACGGTAATTGTCGCGGGCTTGCCCGAATCTCTTAACTGCACTTTGGGATTGACGATTTCGTAAGGATATTCGGTGTTTTCGGGCACGTCTAAAAACGCGCTTAAATCGACCTTGGTTTTTTGCGGCGCGCCGAGATTGTTGGGCGGTGCAGGCTGCATTTCGCCTTTCTGTATGGCGATTATGTCCTTTATAAGGTCGTCTTTATTCTTGCTTGCCGGCGCTTTTACGCCTATCACCCTGCCGATTTCGCGCAATACGAATAAATTTACCTTTTCAAGCGTTTCAGTAGTAAAAGTTTTGAATTTCATACTTTACTCCTTATTTTACGGTTTTTATTATATTATTTTTTGATTTTACTTTTAATGGATTTTGCCGCGGTAATGCCGCTGACGAACGCAAAAGTCAGATTATATCCGCCGCACTCCCCGTTAACGTCGAGCATTTCGCCCACGATATAAAGCCCGTTTTGCAATCTGCTTTCGTAAGTGTCGGGGGCTATATCCGCGGTATCTATTCCGCCTTTGGTCGTCTGCGCGTAGTCAAACCCCAGCGTGCCTACGATTTTGATTTCGTAAGATTTAATGTGTTTTATAATTTTTTGCACGTCGCCGCCCGCGCGTTTTACTATATTTTCCCCAAGTTTTTTATGAACTAATCCGTTTAAAATATCCGTTTTCGGGATATATGCTTTAGAAAGCCTGTCTTTAAGAATTTCGCTTAACCGTTCTTCGGTAAAGTCGGGTAAAAAATCTATTTTAAGCACAGGGCTATGTAAGCCCGACACCTTGTCCGAAATCTTAAACACGGCGTTCCCCGATACCCCGTAATCGGTAAACAGCAAATCGCCCGAAGCCTGTTTTATAAAACACCCGCCGTCAAAAAGCGCCGCTTTTACGTTATGCTTTATACCTTTTAAGCCTTTTATCGGTTCTTTTTCCGTCTTTAATTGCACTAAAGACGGGAAGAGTGTGGTCAGTTTATGCCCGAAAGCGGTAGCGAGCGAATAACCTTGTCCGTCCGTGCCAAATTGTTTAGCGGCTTTACCGCCCGCGGCAAGCACTACGTTTTCCGCAAAGATTTTTTCACCGTTTTCGGCGGCTATCGTAAACAATCCGTCCTTTTCGGCAATTTTTACCGCCTTAAAGCCCGTTTTTACCGTACAATCTTTATTTGCCAAATACGCCCTTATTATATCGAGAACGGAATTTGCCTGACGTGATACGGGATATATTCTGCCGCTTTCGTCTTTTTCCGTAATTATGCCTATATTTTCAAGATATAAAACGGGATTTACACTTTTAACCTGCCCGAGAAAAGCCGAAACGAAGTGTTTTTCGCCCGAATAGTTTTCGGCGTTGATTTCAGCATTAGAAAGGTTGCCCTGCCCGTTGCCCGTGGCTATAAGTTTTTTGCCCGTTCTGTCGTTCCGTTCCAGAATAACGACGTTATCGCCCATAAGACGGTTTTCGCCCGACAAAAGTTCTACGGCGCAGAGTAGCCCCGCGCTGCCGCCGCCGATTATAGCCGCTTTATAAATTTTATTCAATTTCTTATTCTCCGTATGAATAATTAAAAGAAATTTAAGGAAATTTTTTCAGATGAAATCAAGGGATAATTTTAAGGATGTCTTCGGGTGCTTTAGCAAAAATCTTACCGCCAGCCGCTTTCAGTTGCGCTTTGGTGCGGTTGCCCCATAGTGCCGCAATACCAGTAAGCCCAGCGTTTATCGCCGCTAAAACGTCCGTTTCGCCGTCGCCGACAAGGTACGCATTTTCGGGTTTTACGCCGAGTTCTTTTAAGACGTACAGCGCGCCCGCGGCATCGGGTTTACATTTGATTTTTTCGCTTTGTCCGCAGATAAAATCAAAGCCTAATCCGTTTAAATATTTTTCCGCGACTTTATCCGTAGAGTGTTGGGGTTTGTTGGAAAGCACGGCAAGGCTATAGCCGCGGTTTTTAAGTTCAAAAAGGGTTTCTTTAATTCCGCTGAAAAGTTTGGTTTTGGGACTGCCCGAAGCGTTATATATGCGGTTATAGGTTTCAAGGCGCTTTATGAATTCTTCGTCGGAAAGTTTTTCAGGCAGCGCGTCGGCAATAAGTTTTTTAGCGCCGCTACCGATTAGCGCGCTTACCCTATCTCTCGTAAGCGTTCTGTAGCCGTACTTGTTAAGCATAGCGTTTATACTGTCCGCTATGTCGTCAAGCGTGTCCAAAAGCGTGCCGTCAAGGTCGAATATAACGGCTTTATTCATTACATCTCCTCAACGTAATCGATACCGAGAAGAGTAAGCGCGTTTATTAAAACAGTTTTAACTGCGTCGGTTATCGCCAGCCTGAAATTACGCAGATTTTGGTCTTCGCAAGCGATTTTGCAATCGATATAAAACTTGCTGAAAGTTTGTGCAAGGTCAACGGCATACCGCGTGATAAAAGACGGTTCGTACTTTTCCGCAGCCGACTTGATAACGGACGGAAATCTGCCGAGTTCGGAAATTACCGCGTACTCCGCTTCGCACATATCGGGAACGGTAAACGCCTGCGGCTTACCCGCTTTTTTAAGTACGCTAAAACAGCGCGTTATGGTATACTGCACGTACGGGCAGGTTTCGCCTTCGAAAGAAAGCACCCTGTCATAACTGAATACTATATCTTTTATTTTATTGTTTGAAAGCGCGCCGAATATAACCGCGCCCGTACCGACCGCGCGTGCCGTGCGTTCTTTATCTTTTAACGCGGGGTTTTTCTCTTCGATAACTGTAAGCGCCTTTTCCACCGTTTTATTGATAACGTCTTCTAAAAGCACGACTTTGCCTTCCCGCGTACTCATAGAACCGCTCTCTAAACTTACCATACCGTAGGCGACGTGAATAAGGTCTTTCGCCCACGGCTTTCCCATAAGTTCTATGACCTTAAATACCTGTTTAAAGTGCAAATTCTGTTGGTATGCAACGACGTAAAGGCATTTATAAAAATCGTAAGTGTTTTTACGGTAAATAGCCGCGGCAATATCACGCGTGGCGTAAAGCGAACTGCCGTCCGATTTCAAAATAAGACAGGGCGGCATATCGTACTCCGCAAGGTCGACTATCGACGCGCCGTCAGACACGGTAAGAAGGTTTTTCTCTTTCAGTTCGTCAACTACCGCCGCCATTTTGTCGTTATAAAAACTTTCCCCCGCATAGGAGTCGAAAGACACGTTAAGCATCTGATAAATTCGGTCGACTTCTTCCAAAGTGATTTTTTTGAAAAGGTTAAATAATTCGACGCTCTCTTTATCGCCCTGTTCTATAAGGTGGAAATAATGCCGCGCTTCGTCGTCCAACGCGGGATT
>CAMOVY010000103.1 GCA_946627905.1 uncultured Clostridia bacterium | reverse complement strand
TCCTTCACGAACCGTACGTTCAAGACGGGAACGCTTGCCGACGCCATGAAAGGCGCGGACATCTTCATCGGCGTTTCCGCTCCGAATACCGTTACGCCCGAAATGATCAAGAGCATGAATAAGGGCGCGATCGTTATGGCGATGGCGAACCCCGTTCCGGAAATCATGCCCGACCTCGCTTTGCAAGCGGGCGCGGCGGTCGTCGGCACGGGCAGAAGCGATTTCCCCAACCAGATAAACAACGTTTTAGCCTTCCCCGGTATTTTCCGCGGCGCTTTGGATTGCAGAGCGCTAGACATAAACGACGAAATGAATATCGCGGCGGCAACGGCGATAGCGGGTTTAATTTCCGATGAAGAACTTACGCCCGATTATATAATTCCCGCACCGTTCGATAAGCGCGTAGCGCCCGCGGTTGCGGCGGCGGTAAAGGCTGCGGCTATAAAGACGGGCGTAAACAGAATTTAACCGAGTATGTCCTTTTTTGAAAGGGTATATAGTGCGGTAAAACAAATTCCCTACGGCAAGGTTGCAAGTTATGGACATATTGCGCTAGCCGCAGGGAATAAGAATATGGCAAGACAGGTCGGGTGGGCGTTGCACGTTAACCCCACCCCTGACCTTGTGCCTTGCTACAGGGTGGTTTTTAAAGACGGGTCTTTAAGTTCTGCGTTCGCGTTCGGCGGAGAAAACGCCCAAAGACAACTTTTAGAAAAAGAAGGGGTAAAGTTCGATAAAAAAGGTCGTGTAAAACCTTGCTTTTTCATTTGAAAAATGCTATCATATACAAGCACGGTTTAAAGAAATGAAACGATAAAAAGATTTGCTTGCAAAGATTTTTATCGTAGAGGAGGAGCCCGCCATAAGGCGAAGAAATAAGATTTATCTTATTTCAAGTAAAAAGGCGGAGCGACGACGTCGGGGTGTAGCGCAGTTGGTAGCGCGCTTGGTTCGGGACCAAGAGGTCGTGGGTTCAAATCCCGCCACTCCGACCAAAAAAATCACGGACAGCATTTGCTGTCCGTGATTTTTTTGGTAAATGAAGATTTACCCGCGTTTTAACAATCGTAAGTCATTTCTCCGAGTTCATTGCAACGACTGCATAACTTTTCGGCAAGTTCTTTTCTTGAAAGTCCCGTCGCTTTTAGTTCCGAATATTTGACGGGGGCGCCTAATAGGCATACTCTGTTCTTTTTGTTAAAGTAAGAAACGAAAATGGGTAAATCAATCCCTTGTTTGTAAGCCGTTTCGGCAAATAAGAGTATTCCCGCGTGGAAACCGTCAAGTTTAACCTTATATCCGTCTTCCGAATTTTCGGGGAACACCACGATATTATATCCGTCTTTTATCGCGTCGATACTTTCTTGCATAGTTGTTCTGAATCTTGAGTCGGGATATGTAGATATGACGTCTAAACCTTTATAAAACAGGTTGGTAAGGGGGCTTGCCAAAAGACAGAACATTCTTGCGCCGAACAAACCCCAATGTTTTTTTTCGTGGTAATATACTTTAGACTGATAGGAATACAGTTTTTTTAACCCGCTGTTCATTTGGTACGCACCCCAGAACCTTATGGGCTTTTTACTGTAAATTTCGAACGACATCGGCGAATCCGTACCTTCGTGGTTTGCAAGTACTATACCGCCGTAAGAGAGTTCTTCACCCAAATAACGAAAGTCGATTTTTTTGTAGCGGATTTTTGTTATTTTTTTTATTATTCTGAACCATAATTTGCGGCGTTTAATATTTAATCCGTCGTGTTCGTTGTTTTTACGCGCTTTTTTATTCAATTCGTTTTTCCCCCGTTGTCAAATACAGTCTATTGCATTTGATTTTACAATATTTTACAAAATTTGTCAAATTCTGATATGTTTCGCGCTAAAGACAGGGGAATTTCAGTTTGTGCGTCGCTTTTAGCAAATAAAGGATATTAGAATAACGGATTTGTCCATATCTTACTCAAAAAAAACAATATACAACGTACCGTGTTCGGTTTATAATATAAGTGTAGGTAATTATAACGAAAGTTAAAGGAGTGGTGTTTATGAAAGAACGTTTTGAGTGGATTCGCAGTTGGTGCGACGAAACGCAGAATACCGATTTGCCGCGGGTACTCCTTGTTGGCGATTCCATAACGCTCGGTTATCAGGAAAAGGTGCGGCAGAAACTGAAAGGCGTTTGCTACGTCGATTTTATTTCCTGTTCTTACGCGATAGACACCAAAATTTACAATACACTTATTTCGGGGTTTGCGGCGGACAGTAATTACAGTCTTATTCATTTTAATCACGGGTTGCACGGTCAGCATATGACTAAACGCACGTATTTCAGCAAAATGAAAAAACTTGCGGAAAAACTCGGCGCAAACTCCCGTATCGTATTCGCAACGTCCACTATAGTGTTTTCCGAAGGCAACGTTCGGCTTGACAGGGTATGGACGAAAAGACTTAAGGAGCGCAACGACGCGGTTAAGGAACTTGCTAATCTTCGCGGGGATAATATCGACGACTTGTATGCGGTAAGCGTAAATATGCCGAAAGAATACCGCAGTATGGACGGTATTCATTATACTGAAGACGGTTATGAAACCTTTGCCGTCGCCGTGGCGGAGTGCGTGCAATCTAATCTTAAAACCGCTAAACCGTAAACAGTCAGCGTAGGGGTGCAAACGTTAGTCGTAAGACCTTTCCCAAATATAGTCGCAATAAGTTTTAGTCAGATACAACGCGGCGGTGGACTTGTCGGCAAGTTTTTCTTGCGGAAGTCTGTCGCCGCTCGTCATTATACTGAAATATCTCCAGCCGTCGGTGTTTTCAATATCGACGGTTTTTAATTTCCAACAACTTTTGAATGCGTTTGCGTTTATGCGCTTGACACTTGCGGGGATACTCACGTTTTCAAGCACTTTACAGCAGTTAAACGCACCGTCGTCAATTTCTTCAAGGGCGTCGGGCAAAGAAACGTCTTTAAGTTTGATGCAGAAATAAAACGTGCCTACGGGTAGCTTTTTGACGTTTTTGCCTATTTTTACCGAATTCAGTTCGTAGCAAAAACCGAACGCATACAAATCCAGAGTTTCAACCGCGTCGGGGATGGTGATTTCACGCAAGTAAATGCAATCCGAAAACGCGCCTTTGCCTATGGATTTTACGCTTTCGGGGATAGTGAGACTAGTGCCTTTAAAATCCGAAAACGCATAGGCGTCTATTCTGTCTATAGAAGAATTATCCCAGACAATCGAACCCGTTATTCCCGAAAAGGCAAATTCGCCTATAGAAGTAATATTTTCGCCTATCGTTATTTTGTCGATGGCAGAACAGTTGTAAAACGCGGCGTACGGCAGATAGGTGTTGTCTACGCCCGTTATTTTTACTTCTTTAAGCGCGGAAGGTATATAGTAATCGGAAGAATTTACGTAGTCTAAAGAATTCAGATAGTAATACTGCGTTGTTTGCAAACCGCCTTCGTACGGCGCTTCGCCGAAGATATATCCGAACGGGTACAGTTGCAACCCGATTTCGGTTTTAGGGCTTTCGCCCGTGAAAGGCAGGGTTAAAGAAGAAACCGCCGAACAGCCGCTTAATGCGCCGTAGCCTATGCTTTCTACGCTTTTCGGCACGTAAAGGGATTGCATTTTATTATTGTTTTTAAAGGCGTATTCGGCGATTGCGCGCACTACTTTACCGTTGATTTTTGCGGGAATAACTATTTCCGTTAAATCGGTTTGCGCCAACTCCGTTATAGTGATTGCGTTTTCGGTTTCGGCATAAATAAACACCGCTTCGTCGGTTGCGTCTGTTTCGGTTTCTTCCGTATAATCGACGGTTCGTTCCGTAGTTCCGTTCGTTTGTCGTTGGGTTTTTCCGTCTTCACAAGCGGAAACGGGGAATATAAACAGTATTGAAATTATCGTAAAAATTACGGATACAAATTTTTTCATAATTAAAATCAGTGGCAGCCGTTTTTGTAAATATATGCGTAAAAACACGAAAAATACGGGTTAAGATAGTGCGT
>CAMOVY010000102.1 GCA_946627905.1 uncultured Clostridia bacterium | reverse complement strand
TACGGCGACCCCCGAGATCTACACTCTTTCCCTACACGACGCTCTTCCGATCTTCTTTCTTATGTTATCGCGCGAAAACTTTGCCGATTCAAACAAAACGCTAACCGTGTCGGATTTGATTTCACTGTTAAGTCCGCCCATAACGCCCGCAATCGCCACGGGATTTGCGGCGTCGCATATAACAAGATTATTTTCGTTTAGCGAAAACTCTTTTTCATCTAAAGTCGTTATCTTTTCCCCGTTTTCAGCCCTGCGGATTATAATAGTATTGTCCTTAAGGTCTTTCAAATCGAACGCGTGCATGGGCTGACCGATTTCCAAAAGCACGTAGTTGGTTATGTCGACTATATTGTTTATAGAACGCAAACCCATTAAAAACAATCTTCTCTTAAGCCACAGGGGCGATTCTGCGATTTTAATGTTTTCAACAAGTCTTCCTTTGTACCTTTGGCAAAGGTCGAACGCCTTATCTTCTATTTTTACCTTTTTGACGGTTGAAAGTTTCGCGTCGGTTTTATACGAAAAATCGGGTTCTTTAAGCGGCTTATTTAAAACCGCGGCAACTTCGCGCGCGATACCCAAAATCGACTGGCAATCAGGGCGGTTTGCGGTTATGTTTATGTCAAATATAACGTCGTCTAAATCAAGAATTTCTTTCACACTTTTACCGAGCGGCAAGTCTTCTTTGAATATTAAAATACCGTGAACGGAAGCCCCGTCGTACCAGTCGTCGGTAATACCCAACTCTTCCCCGCTGCAGAACATACCGAAAGACGGCAACCCGCGCAGATTGCCCTTTTTAATCTTATCGCCGCTTGCGAGTGTAGAGCCGTCAAGCGCCACGGGAACAATCGCGCCTTCAAACACGTTGGTTGCCGCGGTGATTATCTGCAATTCGCCGTATTCGCCCGCGTCAACGGTACAAACACTTAATTTATCGGCGTTTGGGTGCTTTTCGATTTTAATAATTTTACAAGAAACTATTTTATCGATTTTCTCACCGAAGATTTCTTTACCTTCTACTTCGAACCCGCAGGAAAACAGTTTTTCTTCTAACTGCTCTGCGGTGCAATCTATATCTACGTAATCTTTTAACCAAGAAAAAGGAACTTTCATTGTTTATCTCCTGTTGAATTGCTTTAAGAAAGAAACGTTGTTTTCAAACAGCGTTCTTATGTCGGAAACGCCGTATTTTATCATTGTAATACGCTCTATTCCCAGCCCGAACGCAAGCCCCGAATACACGTTTGAATCTATTCCGCTCATCTCTAAAACCTTTTTATTTACTACGCCCGCGCCTAAAATTTCAATCCATCCCGTGTTTTTGCAAAGACTACAGCCCTTACCGCCGCACTTGCAACAGGAAACGTCAACTTCAACGCTGGGTTCTGTAAACGGAAAGTACGAAGGACGGAAGCGCGTTTTGGTATCTTTATCGAAAATAACTTTAACGAACTCGTCCAAAAGCCCTTTTAAATCGGAAAGCGAAACGCCCTTGTCTACGACAAGCCCTTCTATCTGGTGGAACATAGGCGAGTGCGACGCGTCGTCGTCCGCCCTGTATACCCTGCCGGGGCTTAAAATTTTGATGGGCGGCTTTTTATTTTCCATAGTGCGGACTTGCCCCGGGGACGTGTGCGGGCGTAAAAGGACGTTATCGTTTATATAGAAAGTGTCCTGCATATCGCGCGCGGGGTGGTCTTTCGGGATATTAAGCGCCTGAAAACAATAATAGTCGGTGTCGATTTCAGGTCCTTCGAATATTTCAAATCCCATACCCGTAAACGCGTCTATGATTTTGTTTTTGACGATATTTAGCGGGTGCAGACTGCCGATTTCGGGAATTTTACCGGGGAGAGTTATGTCTACCGCTTCTTTACGGAACTTGCTCTCGGTCTCCGCTGCTTTAAGTTCGCTTTCTTTTCTCTCGAAAAACGCCGAAACTTCTTCTTTCAAGTCGTTGACTTTTTTACCGAAAGCGGCGCGCATTTCCGCGGGGATATCTTTCATACCCCTTAAAAGCGCGGTAATTTCGCCGTTCTTGCCGATAAATTTAGCCTTGATATCGCCGATAGTTTTTAAAGAAGAAATCTTTTCCGCTTCTTCTTTCGCTTTGAGTTTTAATTCTTCAAACTTTTCCATCAGAGTACAAATATCTCCTATAATAAAAAATAAAACGCCCCTAAAATAGGGCGTTATAAACGCGGTACCACCTAATTCACTCTTAAATAAGAGCCTTGTTAATTTCTATAACGGGAAACGCCCGACGTAGCCTACTTTGATTTCTGCCGCGCAACTCCGAAGTGAATACCGAAAACGCTTAAATAAAAAACCTTTCAGCCCGCGGGTTTTTCTCTCTTAAATAAGCCTTGTTTTCGTCTGTCTTCTTCAACGTTTTTTTTATTATACCCCCTTTTAACGGTTATTGTCAAGCGTTTATCTGAATAATGCGCCTTTAAGATAAGTTTCGGGCACTTTACCGACCAAAACCGCTTCGCTTATCAAAACTTCCGAAACACAGTCAAAACTGCGCTTTTTATATAAAAACTCAATATCTACCTTGCAATCCACCTTTATATAGAGTGAGTGGAGCGTCTGGTTTATCCCGACCGATACGAATTTTCCGTCAAACCCGCAGTTTACCCCCACCACGGTTATCGCGTAATAGTCTACGTTCGGTCCGAACCCGGATGCTAGTTTTATGCCCGTAAACGCAAAAAGCGGTACGGGTATACCGTTAGCAAGTTTGTTTTTCAAAATTTCTTCCGTTTTGCCCGCCACAGTTCTGCTTATGGAATTGATTTTAAGTGCGTCGGCACTCATAAGCGAAATGTCGCCGTCGTTGTTCTTTTCTATCTTTATTAAGTCGCTGTATTTAAGTTCTTCGTTTAAAGAAGTCATAACTGCTTCGTTCATCGATGAAAGAGACGCGGAATACGCGTAGTCTTCGCATATTTCCGAAACCAGAGAAAAAACCGCGCTGTTTACGTGATATATTAAAATTCCCACGCATAAAATTATCGCCGTAAAAACCAAAAACCGCTTTATTTTGCGCCTTTTGCGGTTTTTAATTCTGAAAGTCGTATAGTATATATTTTCCTCGGTACACTCTATCATAGTAGAGATTATGCGGCGCACCCGAAATTTATGAATTGTCAGTTCTTTTTAGATTTTGACTTGAAAATAAGTGCGAACAGATACCCGAATACGATTGCCGCGGTAATTCCCATACCCGCGGCGGTTATGCCGCCCGTTATCGCGTCGAACAGCCCCTTTTTAGCGCCTTCCATAGCGCCTTTGGCAAGCAGGTAGCCGAACCCCGATATAGGCACGGTCGCCCCCGCGCCCGCAAAATCGACTAAATACTGATATACGCCGAAAGTCTGAAGCACAAGCCCCGCTATAAGAAAATATACTAAAATTTTGCCCGCGGTGATTTTAGTATAATTGATAAGAAGTTGCGCAAGCGTGCAAATCGCGCCGCCAACCGCAAAAACCTTTAAAAACATTAAAAATATATCCATACTCTACCTTTCCTTTTAACACTCGATACTGACTAAATGCGCTATCCCCGGTATACTTTCGCCTTGCTGAGAAGAAAGCGAAGATAGCAGCGCGCCCGTAGACATCAAAAGCATTTTTTTAATTTTTTTCTCGCGCAGTTGTTTATAAAAATAAGAACAGAACACCATAGAAGAACAGCCCGCACCGCTTCCGCCCTGATACTCTTTTTCGTTCATAGTGTATACCATTTTCCCGCAGTCGGTATGGTTGCGGCTTATATCGTAGCCTTTTTGCCAGATAAGGTCTTGTAAAAGCGTCGAACCGAGCGCGCCTAAATCGCCGCTTACTATTACGTCGTAATCTTCGGGAGAAGTACCCGTTTCTTTAAAGTGCGTGTAAAGGGTGTCCGCGGCGGCGGGCGCCATTGCCGCGCCCATATTATTTACGTCTACCACGCCGAAATCGATTACCCTGCCGATTGTTGCCGAAACCACTTTCGGACCTTCGCCGCTACCTATAACACACGCGCCCGCGCCCGTTATCGTCCACTGCGCTTGCGGCGGG
>CAMOVY010000101.1 GCA_946627905.1 uncultured Clostridia bacterium | reverse complement strand
GTGTGTCTTTTGGAAGTTATGGGTCGCCATTGCGGCGATATCGCGCTTTACTCGGGCGCTGCGGGCGGCGCGGAATACGTACTCGTTCCCGAAATCCCGTTTAATTTGGACGAAATTGCGTCGTCCATCAAAAAGAGTTATCTGCGCGGCAAAACTTCGAATATGATAATTTTAGCGGAAGGCGCGGGCAATCGCGACGAAATAGCGGCGCATATTCAGGAAAAGAGCGGTATCAGCGTTAAAATAACCAACTTCGGGTATATCCAGCGCGGCGGCTCGCCGAATATGGCGGACAGAATTCTGGCGGCGCGTTTCGGCTACAGGGCGGTGGAAATATTAAAGGCGGACGGGGATAGCTGCGCTATCGGCATAAAAGACAATAAGGTTATAACCGTACCGTTTTCGGAAGTGGCAAACGGCGGCAAAAAATTCGATAAACAACTGTACGACATCGCTCACGTGCTGAGCCTGTAATAAAACTCATAAGATAAAATTTTTAAGGAGAAACACATAATGAAAGGATTAAAGGGCGCGCTTGTATTCGCGCAATCGGGCGGACCGACTTCGGTCATCAACTCTTCTGCTGCGGGCGTGTTTTTGGAAGGTCTGCACTCCGACGCGATAACCGCGGTGTACGGTGCGGCTCACGGCATTAAGGGCATACTTAACGAAGAAATGTACGACATCGGCAAAGAAGACGAAAAAGAACTTCTTTTACTCAAAAACACACCGTCTTCGGCTATGGGGTCTGTAAGATACAAACTTAAGGACGCGGCGGTTGACGATACCGATTATAAGAGACTTTTGGAAGTATTCAAAAAGTACGACGTACGGTATTTCTTCTACAACGGCGGCAACGACAGTATGGATACCTGCAACAAAATAAGCAAGTATATGGCAAAATCGGGCTACGATATGAACGTAATCGGCGTTCCGAAAACCATCGATAACGATTTGTTCGGCACAGACCATTGCCCCGGGTTTGCAAGCGCGGCTAAATTTATCGCCACCACGATAATGGAAATCAATCTCGACGCGAAAGTTTACGATACGGGTATGGTTTGTATAATCGAAGCGATGGGAAGAAACGCGGGCTGGCTTACCGCTTCGGCGGCACTCGCGAACGCCAAAGGCTACGGTGCGGATTTAATCTATTTACCCGAAATCGCTTTCGACGTAGATAAATTCGTAGAAGACGTAAAAGGGGTTCTCGCTAAAAACAATAATAAGTGTATCGTCTGCTTGTCCGAAGGTATTCACGATAAAGACGGCGTTCTTATCGGCGAAGCACTTGGCAAAGCGGGCGCAAGGGACAGTTTCGGGCACGCTCAACTCGGCGGCGTCGCGGCAAACCTTGCTAACATCATCAAAGAAAAGACGGGCGTTAAAACCCGCGCTGTCGAACTTTCGCTTATGCAGCGCTGTGCGGCGCATTGCGCAAGCAAAACTGATATAGAAGAAACGTTCGGCGCAGGCAAAGCGGCGGTTAAAGCGGCGGTATCTGGCGAAACGGACAAAATGGTTTGCTATGCGAGAAAGGCGGGGGATAAATACGAGTGCGAATATAAACTCCTTCCCTTGGAACTTGCGGCGAATACCGAAAAGACCGTACCTTTAGAGTGGATAACGAATAACGGCACGGGCATTTCAGATGAGTTCGTTAAATATGCGTTGCCGCTTATTCAGGGCGACCCCGACGTGGCGAAGGAAGACGGACTTCCGAGATTTGCGCGCCTTAAAAAAGTTCTCGTAGAAAAGAGATAAATAAGCGCTTAATTTATAAAACAGGTTTATACCCGCGGCTTTCTTATGCATAAGAAAGCCGCGGGTTTTTTATTATAATTTCATAAATCGCCTGTAATTTTCATATATTTTTAAAAGCAAGTTATCAACATTACGGCAACAAAATTACACTTTTTATGTTGATAACTCGTATAAAAACGCGGAGTTATCAACAAAATGATAGTTTTAAAGAAAAGAAATATCGTAATCGCGGCGGCGCTTATTCTTACTGCCATAACCTTCGTTTTGTGCTTTGCCGCGCTGACGAATACGGGTGCGGCGGCAACGGTTTCGGGCGTTAAAATAGTGCTTGACGCGGGGCACGGCGGTATTGACGGCGGCGTTTCGGGGATAACTACGGGAGCGAAAGAGAGCGACATAAATCTTGCCGTCGTAAAAAAACTCGAAACGTATTTAAAAGACGCGGGATTATCGGTTGTTTTAACACGTAATTCGGAAGCGGGGCTTTACGGCGTGGCGTCTTCTACCCTTAAAAAGCGGGATATGCAAAAGCGCAAGGAGATAATCGAAAAAGCGCAGCCGACTTTAATCGTCAGCGTGCATATGAATTACTATCCTAATTCGTCGCGGCGTGGCGGGCAGGTTTTTTACCGAACGGACAGCGAAAGTTCGGCTGTTCTTGCGCGTTCGGTGCAAAACAGTCTTAACGCCTTATATCAGGATGTAAAAGATTATTCGCCCCTAAACGGCGACTATTATATACTTAACTGTACCGATTACGCGTCGGTTATTGCCGAGTGCGGCTTTCTGTCTAACCCCGTCGACGAAGCGCTTTTAATAACCGACGAATTTCAATCGGAATTAGCGTATTCGCTGTTCTGCGGCATAATAGAGTATCTTACCGAAAGTTCTATCGTTTATTTTTAACCGCATTTGCCGCAATTCTTTTTTGAATTGCGGCTTTTTTATTGTAATTTTCTTTAAGATAATATATAATAGTACGTAAGATATTATAAAATGGCGGTAATAAGGTGTTCCGTTTAGGCGATAAAATGGACAAGGCTAAAGCCAAAGCCTTAAACCCCGTAGTTCTTGCGTTCGTGGGGGACGCGGTTTATTCGCTGTACGTGCGCGAAAAACTTGCCTTTAATTCGGACAAAAAGACGGGGGAACTCAACAAACTTGCGGTGCAAGAAGTCAAGGCGACCGCGCAGGCGGAGTTCTATACCCGTATAAAACACTTGTTGACTATTGAGGAAGACGGCGTATTCCATCGTGCGCGCAACGCTAAAAAGCCTACGAAAGCCAAAAGCGCTACTGTTGCAGAGTACAACGTTTCAACGGGTTTAGAAGCCGTTTTAGGCTACCTTTACGTTATCGGCGATATTGACAGGCTTAATTTTATTTTAAACGAAGGTAATAAGGAAAGTTTATGAGAATAGAGGGCAGAAATTCCGTTTACGAACTCTTAAAAACGGACAAAGAAATAGATAAAATACTCGTAAGAAAAGATTTACAGGACGAAGCGAGTAAAAGGCTTATAAACGTAATCAAGTCGCACAAAGTCAAAATCCAACTCGTTGATAAATACGTTATCGATAAGGAGAGCGAGTCGGGGCGTAGCCAAGGCTTTATAGCCTACGTTTCCGACTATAAATATTTTGACCTTGCGGATATTATAGGCGGCGCTAAAGATAAAGACGGGTTTATAGTTATCTTAAACGAAATATTAGACCCGCATAATCTCGGCAGCATAATAAGGGTGTGCGAGTGCGCGGGGGTAGACGGAATAATTATAAGTAAAGACAGAAGCGCGTCCGTTTCCGACGCGGTTATGCGCATATCGGAAGGCGCGTTAAATCACGTTAAAGTGGCGCGCGTTGTCAATATCAATAACGCGATAAAAGAATTAAAAGACAACGGCTATTGGGTTTACGGTACGGATAGCGCGGGTGGCGAAATGTATAAAACCGATTTGACGGGCAAAATCGCAATAGTAATCGGCGGCGAAGACAGCGGCGTTAAGCAACTTACCAAAAAGAATTGCGACGGCATAATATCCATACCTATGTTCGGCAAAGTGAACTCTTTAAACGCGTCGGTTGCTTGCGGGGTAGTGGTTTACGAAGCGGTGCGCCAAAGACTAAAACGTTAAAAAAGGTACAAATGGAAGATTACGCTTTACTTTCCGACGAACAACTTGCCGTATCGGCAAAGACCGACTGTCGCGCCTTGGAAACGCTTATCGGGCGTTATAAACAGGCGGTGCGCGGGTTTGCGCGTCAATATTTTCTGGCGGGCGGCGAAGAAGACGATTTAATTCAGGAAGGAACTATCGGG
>CAMOVY010000100.1 GCA_946627905.1 uncultured Clostridia bacterium | reverse complement strand
GCAATCAATTCTTACAGCGAATCGGATTCCGCGATAGTGCTTCCCACACTTACAAAAGATAAATATAAGTTTATAGGTTGGATTATTAATGACGGAACAGAAGCGATAACATCTCTTCCCGCGGGTATTACGGGAAATTTGAGATTGACCGCGGTATGGGTGAAAAATTGTTTTACCGTTTATCTTGACAACTCGTCTTTGCAATCGTGTACGAGTTGGGCAGACGGTACGACGGGTTCTAAAGTTGTTGAAGTTAACGTCGGCGGTACTATATCGTTCCCGAAAATCAAGTATGATAATTACAGTCAAAGTTTCAAGGAGGCCTGCGATTATTCCGTTGAAGGCTGGTTTTATACAGATAAAAACAACGAAGAGAGACAACTTACGGAACAAACCGAATTTTCTTTTGAAACGCTTAATATCGAAGGGTTTGTTTTAAATGTACATATTAAGATAACAAGGCTTCACTCTAAAGAATATTAAAAAACGGTAATCGGTATAAATTCATTTACGTGGTTTTGCGCCGATTTTAAATATGCAATAATATGGCAATAAATATGCCTGTTTTAAAATAATTGTCGTAAAATCTTTGATTTTATAGTTTTTTTATGGTAAAATACAATAGTAATTTATAAAATATAATAATATTCGTTGTTTTTGGAGAAAAGAAATGTCATTATTCAGACGAAATAAGAGTTTGAAATTAGCGAAAGAACGTATTATCGTTTCAGAGGGGAGTTCGCGCTTCGGTTCGCACGGATATACCCGTCTGCGCGATAATATCATTTATATAAATTCCGACGGAAACCGTAAAGTTATCCAGATAGAATCGGCGATGGCAAAAGAAGGCAAAACTTCAGTTACCGCAAATCTTGCCGTAAGTTTGGGACTTACCGATAAAAAGGTGGTTGTCGTAGATTTAGACTTCCGCCGTCCCAGACTTCACAGGGTATTCAAACTCGCCAAAGAACAAGGGATAGCCGAATATATGATGGGCTCCATTTCGCGTGAAGAAGTTATTAAACACACGTCTTACAAAAACGTGGATTTAATCACGCGTGGCGCCGAAATTCATAATCCTGCACTCATTTTGGTTTCGGATAAGTTTAAAGACCTTATAACGTCTTTGAAAGAAGAATACGACTTTATTCTTTTGGACTGCGCGCCTGTATTGCAGGTTTCCGACTATATTCACATTTCCAAGGTCAGCGACGGGGCGTTGTTTTTAGTCGCTTACGGCAGAACGACAAGGGCGCAGGTTTCGGATGCGGTTAAAGAACTCCGCAAGAACGATATAGAGATAATAGGCACGCTGTTTACGATGTACGACAAAAAGAAAGACGCGCGCTATGGCTATGGCTACGGATACGGTGGATATTACGGTAAGTATTACGACGCCGCATACGGTGATATGCCCGCGGCTATAGAAGAGCCCGACGATGACGAGACAACGATTAACCCCGAGCAATCTGAGAAATAACGGGAAATGTAAGCGGGTAAAGGGGGAAATATGATTGATATCCACTCGCACATACTTCCCGCGGTAGACGACGGATGTTCGGATTTAGAGCAGGCGTTATCGCTTATAAAAGAAGAAAGCAGGCAAGGCATAACCGACATCGTGCTGACTCCGCATTACCGTGCAGAGTTTTTGCCTAAAAAGGAAAAGATAGAAAAGCAGTTTGCCCTATTAAAAGAAGCGGTAAGCGGTGAAGGAACATCAGTCAACTTATATCTCGGTCAAGAGATTTTTGTTTTCGACGGGGTTGTAAACGCGGTAAAAAGCGGAAGACTTTTCACCTTAAACGGCGGCAAGTACGTTTTGTTGGAGTTTTCGACAAGACAGGAACGGGACATCGCCGAAGCGGTTTATACTTTTGTCAGCGCAGGATTTATTCCGATAGTCGCGCATATAGAACGTTATTTTTACGCCGATATCGTGGCGGCTAAAGAAATAAAAGAACTCGGCGGGCTTATTCAGGTAAACGCGGGTTCGGTGTGCGGGAAGTTCGGGGCTTATAAAAAGAAAGCGGCGGCACTGATAAAAGCGGAGCTTGTGGATTTTGTAGCGAGCGACGTGCATTTCAAACGACGTAATTATATGCTTAAAGCGTATAACGCTGTGGTTAAAAAATTCGGGAGTGAAACGGCGTATAAACTGTTTACCGAAAACGCTAAAGCGATAATAAACCAATAAAACCAAAAGGAATTTCAGGGTAAGCGCGGCTTACCCTTTTGCATAAAATGCGTGATAGGACAAAGGCACTATGGATAAATACCTGATAGCGATAGGCGGCGGTGAAATCAAGAATAAAACCACCCTTAAAATAGACGAGTATATTGCAAACCTTGCTAAAATGCACGCGGGCGAAAAGCGCGCGAACGCCTTGTTTTTCGGCACGGCTTCGCACGACAGCATGCCGTACTTTAACAGTTTCCGCAAAACGTATACGTCCGTTTTCGATATAAAAGCCGAAGTCGGGCTTTTGGTGTACGGCGAAATGGATATGCAAAAAATTGCGGATAAAATCGCCGCGGCGGACTGCATTTACGTTGGCGGCGGCGATACTGTGTTTATGCTTGACCTTTGGAAGAAAAAGGGCGTTGATAAACTGCTTATAGACGCATATAACCAAGGCAAAATAATTTGCGGGCTTTCCGCGGGCGCTATTTGCTGGTTTTCCGACATGTATACCGATTACGAAATAATGCGGGGCAGTAGCGCCGAATACAGCCTGCATAAAGGCTTGGGGCTGATAGAAGGGCTTATCACCCCGCACTTTGACGAACGTGAAAAGGATTTTACGGAAACTTTTTCGAAAAGCGGTTTTACTACGGCGTTCGCGGTGGAAAACGACGCCGCTATAGTATTTAAAAACGGTCTGCTGGAGCGCGCGCTTTCTTCGGGCGGCAAAGCGTACGTAATAAGCAAAAAAGACGGCGCTATCTTTAGGAGTGAAATTGAATAACGTAAATTACGACAGGGAAATGGAGAAAATCCTTTCCGCACATAAAAAGACGGGCGAAAAGCCCCCCATTTTACTGCATGCTTGCTGTGCGCCCTGTTCTTCCGCGTGTTTGGAGCGGATAAAGGACTTTTTCGATATAACGGTATATTATTATAACCCTAATATTGACGGCGCGGCGGAATACGATAAACGATTAAAGGAGCAGGAGCGTTTGTGCAGGGCGTTCGGCGTAAAGTTGATAGCCGAAACCTTTAATCCCGAAGAGTTCTATTCGGCGGCAAAAGGAGTTGAAGACGCGCCCGAAGGCGGCGCAAGGTGCGAAAGGTGTTTTTATTTGCGGCTTAAAAAGACTGCGGAAAAGGCTAAAGAAAAGGGGTACGGGTATTTTGCGACTACGCTTACTTTAAGCCCATTAAAAAACGCCGCGCTTATTAATGAGATAGGTTATAAGGTTGCCGCGGAAACGGGGGTAAAATGGTTGCCTTCGGACTTTAAAAAGCGCGGCGGCTACCAGCGGTCGATAGAACTTTCAGGCGAATACGGATTATACCGCCAGAACTATTGCGGCTGTGTTTTTTCCAAAAATAAAAACCCAAATTTTTAATTGATACTAAAAATAAAGAGACGGTACAAAACCGTCTCGTTATTTTTTTGGTGAAACTAACGGGATACTGCCGAAACCCTTAAAAGGGCACTCTTGGCAGAACTTTGCCCGTCAGACAAGTCCGTCAAATGGCGACCGAACGATGGGTTCTCCCCAACATTGAAATCACAATAAAAGACAGGCATAAAACCTGTCTTTTATTGTGGTGAAACTTCCGTTAATAATCCGAACACTTTTTACTTTATTAAAGGTTGTTTCGGCTTTATAATCACGCTATAAAAAATGAGGCAGAGGGCAAAACTCCCGTCTGCCTCTGTCGTTTTTCATTGTTATTATTAAGTTTTGATTTTCGCCTTTGTACGGATGTAATCAAAAATTTTAAAAACATATTGACAACCACTTTTAACAATGATATAATCTTGATTGATAGTCAATATATCAATTTGATTTGCATACTATTACATAAAAAAGGAGCAAAAATGAATAAGATTAAACAAGCGGTGCTTGATTTGATAATAAAAGACTCATGCGACCTTTTTTTAAGCCGTTCAATCAACGACGTTACGGTTGCGGATATTGCCGAAAAATCCGAAGTAGGCGTTGCGACGGTGTATAGATATTT
>CAMOVY010000099.1 GCA_946627905.1 uncultured Clostridia bacterium | reverse complement strand
GCGCTCGGCGCGGAGATAACCCGCGTGTAAAGGGGATATATGTTCAACCTGAAAAGATTTGCAATAATATCCGTTGCGATAGCGTTCGCTATAGCTGTAATAGGTGCGTGCGTTTTTTTATTTTCGGTTAAAAAAGTTTCGGCGGAATTTACCGTTTACGGCGATTCTCAGGCGGAAGAAATACAAAAAGATTTAGACGCGTTCACGGGCAAAAGTCTGTTGTTTTTAGACGTGGACGACGTGTACAAGGTGTGCGAAAAGTACCCTTATTACCAAATAACTTCGGTAAAGAAATCCTATCCCAACGTGTTAAAGGTAAGCGTTATAAAGCGTGTGGAAGCGTTTAAGGTTATTTCGGGCGCAAGCGTTTACGTTATCGACGGCGAAGGGGTGATTTTAAACGACACGGGCGCTACCGAATATTCGGGCGGCGTAATAACGATATCGCTTAAAACCGTGGCGATAGAAAGCGCGGTTATAGGCGAAAAAATAACTACGGCAAGCGACGCGCTATTCTACGCCATTATAAAATCCGCAAACGATTTGGGGCTTTGCGACTTAATCGAAAGCGTTGAAATAGACGACAAGGATATGCGCCGCAACGCCGTTATTGCGACCAACACGGGCGTAAAAATAGTCGTGTGGGACGTGGAAAATTCCGGCGGCGAAAAGATAGCGCAGGCGTTTTCGAATTACGAAACGCTCGGCGATTACGAAAAAACCGATTGCTGGATAACCGCTTATAAGGAAAACGGCGGAGCGATAAAGGCGTTATGGACGCCTTACGACCCGTTTGAGGAGTAAAAATGCAAAAGACGCAAGTTGCGGTAATAGACGTCGGTTCGTCCAAGATAACCGTGATGGTAGGCGAACGCGGCGTAAACAAGACCTTTATAATAAAGGCGAGAAAGGATTATCCTTACGAAGGCTTTGCGGACGGGGAATTCTTTGACGCGGCAAGCGTGAAGAAAATTCTTTTTGCCGCCGCGGAGTTTATTTCTTCGGTTATGAAAAAGGAAAATCCGCGCGTATACGTCGGCGTACCCGGGGAGTTCACTAAGGTGGACGTAAAGTCGGGACAAATCTCTTTTTCGGGCAAAAAGCGCATAACGGAAGCGGACGTGGACACGCTGTTCGATTCGGCTTTCGTGCCCGCGTCGGCAAAGTATTCTTTAATAAACCGTTCGGCAATAGTGTACGAACTCGACGATTACAGGCGGCTTGCAAACCCCATAGGTTCTGCCAGCGAAATCTTGAAAGGCACGCTTTCTTTTATAGTCTGCAGTAATTATTTTATCGACACGGTCAAAAACACCTTAAAGGCGGCGGGACTTAATAACGTGGAGTGCGTATCGTCTTCGCTTGCGGAGATTATGTACCTGTTAGAACCCGAAGCGCGGGACAGGATAGCGATGCTTTTAGACGTGGGGTATATATCCGCGACTTTTTCGCTCGTTCAGGGCGACGGCATTTTATATCAGCGTTCCTTCCCGTACGGCGGCGGCTATATAACTGCGGCGCTTACGCAAAAATTCGAATTAGAGTTCGAAATTGCCGAAGAACTTAAACGCAAAGTCAATTTAAGTGCGGAGTACGGCGATAATAACAGGCTTATCACTCTTTCGGACGGCAGTTATTTTAGTTCTGCGGAAACTGCGGCTATGGTGAAAGAAAGCCTTGACAGCCTTTGCGAAGAAATTGAAAAGTGTATGGAAAATTCGGGTTATTCTATTCCCGAATACGTGCCGCTTATGATAACGGGCGGGGGTATATCCTACCTTCGCGGCGCAAAAGAACACGTTGCTAACAGAACGGGTTTAAGCGTAGAAGTTATCGCACCCAAAGTGCCGCTTATGGACAAGCCGACCGAATCTTCGGCGCTATCGCTTTTAGACCTTACCTTTTCGGACGACTAAATCAATCGTTCCGATAGAAATATAAAAAATCAAGAAAACAGGGAGATTTGTATGATGATGAATTCCGGTGAATTTAAAACCAATTCGGCGGTTATCCGCGTAATGGGCGTGGGCGGCGGCGGTTGTAACGCAATAAACAGTATGATAGATTCGGGCGTTAAAAGCGCGGAATTTTTTGCCGTTAACACCGATAATCAGGCGCTTTTACTGTCCAAAGCGGATAACTGTATTCAGATAGGCGAAGTGCTGACCAAAGGTCTCGGCGCGGGTAGCGACCCGAATATCGGCGAGGCTGCCGCGGAAGAATCCAAAGAAGATATAGCAAACGTTTTGCAGGGTACGGATTTACTGTTTATCGCGGCAGGTATGGGCGGCGGTACGGGAACGGGCGCGGCTTCCGTTATTGCGAGAATTGCGCGCGAACTCGGTATTTTAACCGTTGCGGTGGTTACCAAGCCCTTTTCTTTTGAAGGCAGGGTAAGGAACGAAAACGCTAAAAAAGGTATAGTCAATCTTAAAAAATACGTGGACACGCTTGTCGTTATTCCTAACGACAAACTTTTGCAATCTCTTCCGCCGCAGATAGGCGTTTTAGACGCGTTTAAAGTCGCGGACGATATGTTAAAGCAAGGTATAGTGGGTATCGTGGATTTAATCGCCACCCCGTCTTTAATAAATCTCGACTTTGCGGACGTAAATACCGTAATGAGAAATCAGGGACTTGCCCATATGGGTATCGGCAGGGCGAAAGGTGAAAACAGGATTATAGAGTCGGTACGTCAGGCGGTTTCAAGCCCGCTACTTGAAACTACGATAGAGGGCGCGAAATCTGTCATCTTAAACGTCAGCGGCGGCAAAGACCTTATGCTTTCGGAAATATCCGAAGCGGCGGAACTCGTACAGGGCATAATCGACCCGTCCGCGAACATTATTTTCGGCAATACCATAGACGACAGTATGGTGGACGAAGTTAAAATCACAGTTATCGCCACGGGCTTTAACCCGGGCGGAGACGATAGAAAGCCCGCTATAAACGTGCGCGCAGAAGACAGCATCCCGCCCCTGCTTCGTGAAATCGAAGAAAAGGAACACGAAATAAAGGCGGAAAGCGAAAACGAATCTGCGGCGACCGAAGTTCCGTTTGAGACGGAGAATACCGAAGAAGATAAAGTCGAAGAGCAGGAAAAACCCGTGGAAGAAAAGAAGAAAGAACTTCCCGCGTTTATGCGCAGGCTTTTCGGGCGCAAATAAGCCATAAATAAGATTGATTTTCCGCCCCGTAAGGTACAACGCGGGGCGGAAAAAATTTAAATACGGAAAAAGCGTAAATCGCCTGAAAAATCGTTGCAAAAAATTTTCTGTTGTGATACAATGTGTTTGCTTGTGAAAAGAAAACGATAAAAAGATTTGCTTGCAAAGATTTTTTGGGATAAGGAGGAGTTCGGCGTAAAGCGAAGCAATAACGCATTGCGTTGTTGCGAGCTAAAAGCCGAAACGACGACGAACGGGGTATGGCGCAGTTGGTAGCGCGCTTGTCTGGGGGGCAAGAGGTCGTGAGTTCAAGTCTCGCTACTCCGACCAGAACTAAATTAAAAGGCAATCCGTTAAGGGTTGCCTTTTAATTTGTTTCTTGCAGCGCAAAAGCGCGGCAAGAAACCACGACCTGCGGTCGTGAATGACGCGATTGACGGCGTAGCCGTAGCAATCGCTATTCCGTCGCTGCGCTCCTTACAAGTCTCGCGACTTCTGCCGTTCCTTTTCCCGCAAAATCTTTGCAAGCAAATCTTTTGTGGGAGTGTACTTGTCTCGCTTTTCATTATATTTTATTTAAAAACCTATATTTTAATGTTAAAACCGCTTAAAAAACCTTGCAAAAATCAAAACGTTATGATAAAATAAAAAGGCTGAAAATTCACACCCGAACGCTTTTGCTCTTTCGTGTTGCGGCAAAAAACATTTAATCCGCCGCAATGTTGAGTAAATAAAACGGGCTTCGGGGAGGAAAAACGGAGGAATTATTATGGCAGTTATCACAATGAAGCAACTCCTTGAAACGGGGGTTCACTTCGGACACCAGACTCGTCGCTGGAATCCGAAAATGAAGAAGTACATCTTCGGCGAAAGAAACGGTATTCATATCGTTAACCTTGAGCAGACCGTGGACTTAATCGAAAACGACGTGTATCCTTTCGTCGTGGAACAGGTTAAAGCGGGTAAGCGCGTACTCTTCGTAGGAACGAAGAAGCAGGCGCAGGACGCTATCAAAGAAGAAGCCGAAAGATGCGGGGAATTTTACGTAAATTCCAGATGG
>CAMOVY010000098.1 GCA_946627905.1 uncultured Clostridia bacterium | reverse complement strand
TGCCGAGCCGTAAAAATATAAAAACGATATGGAATACACCCTTAAACGCTCTGCAAGGCGCAGCATAGCGATACAGATAAAATCGGACGGCAGCGTGATAGTTCGCGCAAATTACAATACGCCGCTATATAGAATAGAAAGGTTTTTATCCGAAAAATCCGAGTGGATAACAAAAAACGTGGCAAAAATTCAATCGGCGTGCGGTGCGCCCGAATTTACGGAAAGCGATATAAACGGGTTTATCCAAAAGGCTAAAGAGAAGTTGCCCGAAAGGGTAGCGTGTTTTGCAAAAGTTATAGGCGTTTCCTACGGCAAAATCACGGTAAAAAAGATGCGCACCGTTTGGGGCAGTTGTTCGGCGAAAGGCAACCTTAATTTTAACTGTCTTATCGCCGCTATTCCGCAGGAAATTGCCGATTACGTTATAATACACGAACTGTGCCACAGAAAACAAATGAACCACTCCCGCACGTTCTGGAAATTAGTATCGGCTTACTGTCCCGATTATAAAGCCAAACGCAAATGGCTTAAAACGCGGGGTACGCAATATCTGCAAAGAATTAAATAAAACTTCCCCCGCCGCGGCAAGGTTTTGCCGCGGCGGGGGAATATAAAAATCGTCTGTAATTATATTACCCAGTCGCCGTTCCTAAATAACGGAACGGTTTTTCCGTCTTTCGTAATACCGTCTATACTTGTGTCCGCCGTGCCTATCATAAAGTCCACGTGTTCTATAGAATCGTTAAGTCCACGCTTTGCGCGTTCCGAAAAAGTAAGGTTTTCGCCGCCGTAAATAGTGGTGGGGTAGCCCTTCCCCAGCGCTATGTGGCAACTCGCGTTCTCGTCGAATAAAGTGTTATAAAAAAGTATTTTCGATTTTGCGATAGGCGAATTTTTGCCGATTAAAGCGACTTCGCCAAGCCTTTTAGTGCCCTTGTCCGTTTCGATAAGGTGCTTTAATGCGTCGTAGCCTTTTTCCGCGGAAAAATCTACAACTCTGCCTTTTCTGAACTTTAGCGTAAACCCGTCTATAATCTGACCTTCGTAGCAAAGGGGCATAGCCGACTTGACTATGCCGTCGGCTTTTAATTTATGCGGCGCCGTAAACACTTCTTCGGTAGGCATATTAGCGACGAAAGGTAGTCCGTCTTTCGCCGTTTCCCGTGCCGACAACCACTTGTGCCCGTCGCAAAGCCCCACGGTAAAATCCGTGCCGTTGCCGCTTGTAAAGCGTAGCGCGGCAAAGTCGTGCGAATTTAAAAATTCCGCACGGGTTTCAAGCGTTTCTACGTGTTTTTCCCACTCTTTAACGGGTTCGGCACAGTTTAACCGCATGGTTTTTGCGATTGCTTCGCCAAGTTCTTTTTCCGCGTCGGCAGAAGCGGGGAAAACTTTTTGCGCCCACTCTTTGGTCGGAACGGATACCACGCACCAGCGTATGCCGTTGGACATAACGCTTTCGTAAAACTTTTTAAACGCTTTTCCGCGCGCTTTTGATGCCGCGGCGATTTTTTCGGGCGGAACGCCCGTAAACGCCGACGGGTCTTCCGCGGCTATGGCAACGTAGCAAAACCCCTTTTCCACCAGATAATTTTTGCTGTCTATAAGCCATTTGGGAATTTCCGACAACGTTTCCGCGGACGCGTTAAGGTAGTTAAGCCTGTCGATTTTTTCGCACTCCCAACGTACGCGTACTATTTTGGCTTTCATTTCGTATGCGACTTTAGTAAGCGCCGCCGCGACTTCGCTTTTGTCTACGGGGCAGATTATTTCCAGCCCCTGATTTTCCTGAAGATTAACGCCTACGCGCAATACCGCTTGGGCAAATTTCTTTAAAACTTCGTCCGTCATAATTTTACCGTCTCCGTATTTACGATTTCCGTTTTTGTAATGATAACATTTTTATCTTAAACAAGTCAAGCGAACGCTACGGCGGCAAAAGTCTGTTTGCGTGATTTTTCCGCTTTGCCGACAAAATGCGCGTAAACCTTGAAAAAACGCGAGTTTTATGGTAAAATATTCGTTAGTGATTTAACGGACGGGATTTATGGATTTTTTGTTTTTCGATATAGAGGGCGCGACGTGCGCGGGCGGCGGTAAACTTTGCGAGTTCGGGTACGTGCTTACGGACGATAAGTTCAACAAGAAAGAAAGCGACGGCTTTTTGATTGACCCCGACAGCGTTTTCGATAATTACGTTATCAACAATATGCTGCACCATAAACTTAAAGACTATAAAGAAAGCCCGCGCTTTCCCGCGTTCTACGATAAAATTAAAGCCCTGCTTACCGCAAAAAACACCACCGTCGTGGGGCATACCGTAAAAGGCGACGTAGAACACGTGGGGGATGACTGCATACGTTATAATTTGCCTTTTTTCGATTTGTCTCACGTGGATATTGCCGAACTGTATAAAATTATTTCGCAAAAAAGGGATTCCACGGGGCTTGGTAAAATGTGCGCCGAATTAGGCGTTGCACCGCCAAAAAACGCGCACTCCGCTATATGCGACGCGGAAACCACTATGCTTTGCTTAAAAGCGATAACGGAAAAAACGGGACTTGATTTTAGCGCGCTGTGCGAAAAACGCCCTTCCGCCGTGCAAAAAACGGTGGACTATGAGAAGCAGGTGCGCCGTAAAAAGACGGAAGAAAGATTTTACGCGGAGCAAAAGGCAAAGGGTGTAAAAATCATTTCCAAAAAAGATTACGCAAAAATCGTTTATTACGCGGCGAACGTGTCGGCGGACGGAAAAAGGATAAAGGAACTTAAAGGTAAAAGGATAGCCTTAAGCGGGCTGTTTGAAACCACGCGTTTTACCGAAACGCTTAACCTTATACGGCTTATAAAACGCGGCGGAGGGAAATTTACGCCCAGCGTTAAAAATTGCAACGCGTTTATGAGTTATCGGGCGACTTTAAGTAGCGGCGAAGACGTGTACTGCAAAAAGGCGGAAGAGACAAAAGCCGCGGTATTAAACGGCAAAAAAATTGAAATAATTTCTTTTGAAAGTTTGCTGGAAATGCTCGGCGCGACAGAAAAAGATTTGTTAAAGCCCGTAAACTTGGCTTTTTAATAGCAATATATGTCTTTTTGTTGCGTTTTATATAGCGGCGGCATTGACAGTCGCGCGTAAATGGTGTAAAATATATAAGATATGCAAGAGTGCCTTACAGGCTTTTTACAATATTGAACAAAATGATTTTGGAAAAAATAAACGCCCCCGCGGACGTAAAAAAACTTAATTATAAAGAACTTTTTCTTTTATCCGAAGAGATGAGAGAAAAAATCGTGTCCGCAATAAACGGGAACGGCGGGCATCTCTCGTCAAATCTCGGTATTTTGGAAACTACCGTTTCGCTTTATAAAACGTTTGATTTTCCGAAAGATAAACTGATATTCGACGTAGGACATCAGTGCTACGCCCATAAAATTCTTTCGGGAAGGAAGGACGATTTCGACAGTATAAGGACTATCGGCGGGCTTTCCGGCTTTCCCGACAGTGAAGAGAGCGAGTACGACACTTTTACCACGGGGCACGCAGGCAATTCTATCGCGCTGGGTTTGGGGCTTTGTACTGCGCGAGACAAAAACCAAGAAGATTATTACGTTATAGCGGTTGTGGGCGACGGCGCACTGGTTAACGGACTTAATTTAGAAGCGATAAACGCTTCTACGATGAAGCCTAAAAAGTTTATCGTGATACTAAACGATAACGGCATGTCCATATCACGCAACAAAAACGGGTTTTATAATTTCATATCCAAAGCGACCATTAAAAAGGGCTACGTAAAACCCAAGCACGCTATAAAAAGAATTTTCGGGGAATCGTTTATAACCGCGTTTTTCAGGGGAGTAAGAAATTTTTTCAAGCGCATACTGAACAGGGCGGGTTATTTTGAAAGATTCGGTTTTAAATACGTGGGCGTAATCGACGGCAACGACGTAAAAGAAACCTCTAAGGTATTAGAGCGTGTGAAACGCGTTGCGGAAGACAAAGCAGTCTTTTTGCACCTTAAAACCACCAAAGGCAAGGGTGTAAAGGACGCGGAAGAGCGCGCAGATCTTTACCACAGCGTCGGCAAGAATATGAAATGCGCCGCAAAAAGCGACTTAAGTCTTGGCGACGTTTTGAACGAACTTATAACAAAAGACGATAAAATAGTGGCGATAACCGCGGGTATGAAGGACGGAACGGGGCTTTCCGCTTTGGATAAAGCGCACCCCGACAATCTGTTCGACGTAG
>CAMOVY010000097.1 GCA_946627905.1 uncultured Clostridia bacterium | reverse complement strand
CTTATATCTTCGTTCTGCCGCCGCAACAATCTGTTTTTGATAGTGGACGCGATAAGTTCTTTTCTTGCCGACGCGCTGAATATGACGGAGATGGGGGCGGACGTGGTTATAACCGGTTCGCAAAAGGCGCTTGCCTGCGCCCCCGGTATGTCGCTTGCCGCGCTTTCCCCGCGCGCAATAGAGCGGGTATATTCTATAAATTGCGGGGTAATGTATTTCGACTATAAACTGTATCTTGAAAACGGCGTGCGCGGGCAAACCCCGTTTACGCCCGCGGTAGGTATTATCCGCCAGATAGCCGCAAGACTTAAAACTATTAAGGAAAACGGCGGGGTGAAGGCGGAAGTAAAGCGGACGGGTGCGCTTGCGGCGTATTTCAGGGAAAATATAAGCGGTTTGCCGTTTAATTTCTTTTCAAAATCTCCGTCGAACGCCGTGTCTTCGCTTACCGTAAACGGCAACGTTTCGGCTTATTCGGTATTTACCGAACTAAAAGACAATTACGGTATATGGATTTGCCCCAACGGCGGCGAACTTAAAGACAAAGTGTTTAGAGTTGGGCATATCGGCGCGCTTACCGAAAAAGATTACGATACTTTAATCGGCGCGTTCATAAGTCTTAAAAACAAGGGATTTTTTAAGTGATATATGATTAAGGTCATCACGTACGGAACGTACGACTTATTACATTACGGGCACATAAACCTGTTAAAGCGGGCGAAAGCCTTGGGCGACTACCTGATAGTCGGCGTAACAGCCGACGGGTTCGACCGCGAACGCGGCAAAATCAACGTTCAACAGTCGCTTATGGAGCGTATCGAAAACGTGCGCGCCACGGGTATTGCCGATAAAATTATAGTCGAAGAGTACGAAGGTCAGAAAATCGACGATATAGAGCGCTACGGCGTGGATATTTTTACCGTCGGTTCGGACTGGAAAGGGGTTTTCGATTACCTTAAAGAATACTGCAAAGTCGTGTATCTCGACAGGACGGAAGGTATTTCCAGCACGCAGTTAAGGTCTGAAAAACAACTTATGAATTTCGGCGCGATAGGCGACGCACCGTATATATGTAAGTTTATAAAGGGCAGCCGCCTTGTCGACGGTATGAATTTCGTAGGCGTGTGCGCTACGAAAGCAAACTCCTTCCCCAAGTGCGACAGAGAGTTTATCGTTAAAAAGCCCGTTCCGCAGTTTTTGGAAAGCGTTGACGCGGTGTATATAGCAAGTTCCGTGGACAAGCATTTCGAGCACGCAAGCGTCGCTTTGGCAAACAAAAAACACGTGCTTATGGAATCGCCTTTGGCGCTTACCCGTAGCGAGTGTGCAAAACTGTTCGAAGATGCAAAGGCGAACGACTGTGTGTTGTTCGAATCGATAAAGACCGCCTATTCTATGGCGTACAACAGACTTTTGCTTTTGGTAAAAGCGGGTAAAATCGGTAAAGTCGTGTCGGTTGAAACCACTTGCACGAGTTTAATAGGCGACGACAAAAGCGATTTGAGCGCGGCGGAACTTAAGAGTATTTACGACTGGGGCCCTACGGCGCTACTGCCTGTATTTCAGATACTCGGCACGGATTACGTGTCAAAGAGCATAGTGGCGGGGTATTTCGACAACGAACAGAAGACCGACGCTTTTACAAATATCCGTTTCGTGTATAAAGACGCGGTGGCAAGCGTTAAAGTCGGCAAGGGCGTAAAGTCCGAAGGGGAAATGATAATTTCCGGCACTAAAGGCTACATTTACGTGCCCGCGCCGTGGTGGAAAACCGAGTACTTTGAGATACGGTACGAAGATTCCAACGAAAACAAGCGGTTTTTCTATCAACTCGACAACGAAGGTATAAATTACGAACTCGTATCTTTCTATAAAGACGTGGAAACCAAAACCGCCGTTCCGCATATAAGTAAGGAAATTTCCTTGGAGATTGCGGGAATTATGGAAGATTTTGACAACGGCGTAGACCTTACGGAAATAAAAATTTAGAAATAAAAAGCGTATAATAATCCCCGTCGGCGCAAAGCTTTGCGCCGACGGGGATTTTTTTAAATAAACAACGCGGGAAATTTTAAAAACACTATTGACAAGCGGCAAAAGTACTATTAAAATTATATTATATTTACTTGTTATATTTTTTATATTTGTGAAAATGTTTCAAGTAAACGACGAAAAGTTAAAAGGAGAAAGGGAGAAAATATGAAAAAGTTTATCACGGTTTTTCTGGCGCTTGCAATGGTGTTTTCCTGCATGGCGCTTGTTGCGTGCGGCGGGGATAAAGAAGAGCCGCAGGAAAAGACTTACACCATTACCTTTATGGTAGGCGAAACCGAGTATAAAACGCAACAGGTACAAGAAGGCAAGTACGCGACTAAACCTACTGCGCCGACTCCTACGGACGCTACCGAAGAGTTTGCTTATTGGTGTTCGGACGCTGCGCTTACGCAGGAATTTTCGTTTAGCAAGACTAAAATAACGGGCAATTTAACTTTATACGCTAAATTCACGCCTAAAGAAGCGGCAATAACTTTGAGATATTATAACGGCGAAACGGAACTTGACAGCGCGGAAATAACTTCCGTAAATCCCGCCGTTTTGCCTACGGCAGAAGCGGATAAAGGATACGTGTTCCTTGGCTGGTCGGCGGATAACACCGCTACGGTTGCGGAATACGCGGCGGGCGCAACTTTCACTAAAACGTCCGCGGAAGCGATTGCCGTGGAAAGCGAAGCGACATTATACGCTATATTTAAAGAAGCCGATTTAAAAATCGGGGTATGGGAAAGATATTATCTTGAAACCGACGCGCTTGCGGACACAAAAGCCGCGTTTATAACCTATATGTCCGATAACTCGCTCGATTACGCTGTGGAATACCGCGTATATAACGATACCGATTATCACGGCGTATTCGATTTCGGTGCTGCGGTAAACACTGACAATGATATACAGGTCATTATCGGTTCGGGTACTAATATATCCAGCACGGGAAATGGCGGCGGCAACGTTCAGGTGCTTGCCAAAGCGGCTATGCTTGCGGCGTACGATCCCAAAGGGGCGGGGCGTCAGGCGGCGATTATCACAAACGACGTAGCGGCGATAGATTTTTATATGTTTATAACGGGGCAAACGAATAATCAGGCAACGCTTACGTTCAGCGACGGCGTAAATAACGACCCTGTCGTTTTAAGCGAACTGTTCCTTAACGCCGCGTCTTACACCGTTCCGACGAAGGAAAACGCAACCTTTATAGGCTACGCTTATACCGAAAATGCGACCGAAGCGGATATTTCAAGTACCGCGCAGATAACCTATAATACGGTAAAAGATCATCTTGCGGAAGGGGCTGTGGTTTTATATCCCGTATTTGAAGACGTAGTTTACGACCTTGTCGTTTACGTGCATCTTTCTGCAAGTAAAACTACTTATATAACGGATAAAGAATTCGCAGATTTACAAGATGCGTTTAATAGTGCGCATACCGACAAGAAGATTAACTGGGTGTCCGTAAGCAAAGTTAATGGCGAGAAGTTTTGTGAAACGGCAAAGGGTAAAGCCGACGTTGTGATAGGTGGAAGCAATATTGATAGTTACCCCGATTTTATTACGCTTGCAGATGGTTTAAAATCGCAAGTTGACGCTTCTTGGTTTGAGAATACATCAAGACATATAGGCGTTGTATCGGGGGCGAGCGAAAATGAACTTGCACTTGCCTTATATGATGCTATAAAACTTAACGAACCTGAAGAACCTGAAACCACGCCCGAAGGATAAAATTTATGCACAGAAAAACAAGCGTACCTAATTTTTAGATACGCTTGTTTTGTCTTTAAGTAAAAAATATCGTCAAAAATCAGACGATAAGGGGAAGTATGAAAAAGTTTTTAACGTTGATTTTGGCGCTGCTGTTAACTGTTTCGGGGTTTGCCGGCTGTTCTTTGATAGACGAAAAAGAAGTGTCGGTAGATTTTTCCTATAACGGCGAAGTGGTGGCGACTAAAACGGTAAGTATTTTTACCAACCAACTTGTACCGTCCGAAACAAAAGCGGGCATAACGGTTGATATCGGATATAAATTTTTAGGCTGGTCGACAGATCCTGAGTGGACGTTTGACCAAGCGGAAACTAATCCGCTTATAAGAAACGTTGTGCACCGTAAAGACGTGGAAAAGAACATAGTAAACGGCAGAGCCACGCTTTACGCTATAATTTACAAAAAATCGCTTATTCCCAAAGCCGATTTGGTTGTAGGGTGGTATGCAAA
>CAMOVY010000096.1 GCA_946627905.1 uncultured Clostridia bacterium | reverse complement strand
CCGGGGGTTATACCCATATAGAAAAGCCTACGTTTAATTTTACCTTCGCTGCCGACCGCTTTAACCACGCCCGACTCCCCTACGGTAAAATCGCTTAACATTTTCTGCATTTTACGTTTTCTCCTTATATATAATGTTTTTATAATTGAACGTTTTATAAAATTCACGCGCGCTTACGCTAACGCAACGAGTATTTTTGTGGATATGTTGCTATCCAAAGCAATCCTGCCTTCCTTTAATTTACACACGACAGCACCGCCGCCCGAAGACAAAACCGTTATAGTTCCGTTTGCGGTTATACCCAAACTCCCCAAATGTTTTTTGGTCTTTTCATCGGTTAAAACTCTCAATATTTTAAGTTCTTTGTTTATCGGCGCAAGTATTATCGGCATAATTTTCTCCTTGTAGTTAGCATAGGTTAACTGTCTGTCAAAAAAAACGTGCTAATCAATCGGTTAGCATATGTTAACTCTACGGTAATATATTAACACGCTTTTATCGGCGTGTCAATTAAATAACAAACTTTTTTCAGATTTTTTTTGATTTTTTTATTCGGCTGTTTTTATTCTTAAAATATCGCCCGCGGACAGGCGCAAATCGGTAAACAGTTTGATTTTCTGCTGAACCACTTTCGCGTCTTCTATAATCTCGCCATTTTCCGTTTCCATTTTACCTACTTTTATTATCTTGTTGAAATTATCCGTCGGCGAGAGCACTTCGAGTTCGTCCCCCGCTTTAAAGCGGTTTCGCATTTCGATAATAGCGTAGCCGTCGCCCGAACCCAAAACCGTCGCCACGAATTTATGCGTACCGCGGCTTTGGCTGTCGGTAAAATTTTCCGTTCTGTCGTTATCGCCTAAAAGATAAGCCGTAGTAAACTCCCTGTGCGCGGTCTTTTCAAGTTCTACGCGGTAAAAGCCGTCCTTTACGTAGTCTTTGCCGAATTTATAATACGCGTCCAAAGCGCGACGGTAGGCGTTTATAACCGTCGCAAGATAGTATTCGGATTTCATACGCCCTTCTATCTTAAAAGAACACACGCCCGCGTCCGCTAATTCGGATATATAATCGGATAAATTCAAATCCTTGCTATTTAAAATATACGTGCCGCGGTCGTCTTCTTCCATTTCCATAAACGCGCCGCTGCTGCCTTTTTCGCGGATTTCGTAATTCCAGCGGCACGCCTGCACGCACTCCCCACGGTTAGACGGTCTGCCCGCGCGGTAGTCGGACAATAAACATCTCCCGCTGAAACTTATACACATTGCGCCGTGTATAAACGTTTCTATTTCTATATCGGGAACGCGCGCGTGGATTTCCGCTATTTCTTTTAAAGATAATTCGCGGGCTAAAATAACGCGTTTTACGCCCTGCTTAAACCAGAATTCCACCGTTTTATAGTTAAGCGCGCTGGCTTGGGTGGAAAGGTTTATTTTTAGGTTCGGCGCAACTTCTCTCGCCACGGCGATAAGCCCCGCGTCGGAAACGATTGCCCCGTCTACGTTTATTTTTTCGAGAAATTTAAAATATTCCGCAGCCTTTTCTATGTCGTAATTGCGCGCCAAAATATTTACGGTTATATATATTTTTTTGCCGCGTTCTTTGGCGTAAACAACCGCCGCCTTTAACTCTTCGTCGGTAAAGTTGCCGGCATTTGCGCGAAGACCTAATTCTTTGCCGCCGATATAAACCGCGTCCGCACCGTAGTAAAAGGCTGTTTTAAGTTTATTGAAATCCCCTGCGGGGGCTAAAAGTTCTATCTTATTCATACAGTTTTTCGGTTATGCTTACCCCATCCTCTATATCGTATACCACGGTTTTAAGTTTTTTATCGTTGGTGATTTTATCTAAAAACGTTTCCATACCGTGCTTTATCGTCGCGTGCTTGTGCGGCGCTTTTTTGCCCTTTCCCACGTAGCCGCGGTATAAAACGTTATCAGCAAACAGCACGCCGCCGCAGTTTAATGCGGAAATAAGATTGTCGCAATATTCGCCGTAATGCCCTTTCGGTCCGTCCAAAAAGATAAAATCGTATTTACCAGAAAGCAGCGGAATTATCTCCGAACCGTCGCCCAGAAAAATTTTTGCCCTTGTTTCCACGCCGAAAGCGCGGTAGTTTAATTTTGCGCGTTCGGCTTTTTGTTCGTCTATCTCTATACCCGTAAGGTGTGCGGTCGGAACTTCCAAAAGCATTGCAATCCCCGAATACCCTTCGTTTACGCCTATTTCGAGAATTGTTTTCGGGCGGCGATTTTTAACCGTATTTATAAGCAATTCGAAAGATTTTTCACGTAGTATGGGTTCTCCGCGCTCTTTTGCGCTTTTTCGCATAGCGACAAGTCGTCCGTCCAAGTTATACCACCATTACAATAGGTATTATCATAGGATTTTTCTTGGTCGCTTTGAAAACGTAATTTCTTAAACTTCTGCGGATTATGTTAGAGAGTTCCGTTTCGTCCCGCACGGATTTTAAATCTATCTGTTTAAGCGTATTCGACAGCGCGGCTTTGGCTTCCGATACCGTCGTTTCGGTCATTACCAGCCCTTTGCTTACTATTTCCACCGAAGAAAGGGTTGCCGAAAGTTCTTCCACCGCGACGACGGCGATAATAAGCCCGTCTTCGGATAGGTGTATTCTGTCGCGCAGTACGAAACTGTCCGCCCCGTCTATCCCCACGCCGTCCACAAAACGCGAACCGGCGGCAAATTTTTCGCCGAATTTTATGTTTTTACCGTCCGTTTCTACCGTGTCGCCTATTTCCGCAATCACTATATTGTGCGGATTTATCCCCATTTCTTCGGCAAGACGGGCGTGCTTTTTAAGGTGGCGGTATTCGCCGTGTACGGGTATAAAGAATTTAGGCTTTACGAGCGAGTGAAGGGTACGCAGTTCCCCACGTAGCGCGTGCCCCGATACGTGAATAGGCTCTAAAGATTCGTAAATGACTTCCGCGCCTAATCTGTAAAGGTTGTTGATTACCCCGTAAATCATTTTTTCGTTGCCGGGAATTACCGACGCGCTTATAACCACCGTGTCGTTATTGCCTATTTTTACCTTGTTGAACTCCCCGCTCGCCATACGGGTTAAAGCGCTCATAGGTTCGCCCTGCGTGCCCGTTGACACTATAACTATCTGTCTGTCTTTGAAACTTCCCGTCTTTTCAACGTCGATTATAAGGTTATCGGGGATTTTCAGTTCGCCGATTTTTTCCGCAGCCTCGGCAATATTTATCATACTCCTGCCGGAGAATGCGACTTTGCGCTTATATTTTACCGCTAAATCAAGTATCTGTTGCAACCTGTGCACGTTGGAAGCGAACGTCGCAATAATAAGCCTTCTTTCGGCATTGTCGCCGAACACGTGTTCCAAGGTCTCCTTTACCACAGATTCGCTCATAGTAAAGCCTTCGAGTTCGACGTTAGTTGATTCCGCCATTAAAAGCAGCACGCCTTTTTTGCCTATTTCCGCTATACGCGGCAAATCTATCACTTCGCCGCTTACGGGCGTGTAGTCGATTTTAAAGTCGCCCGAGTGGAACACCACGCCGACGGGAGTGGTAATCGAAAGCGCCACCGCGCCCGCTATGGAGTGGTTTACGTTGATAAATTCCACCGAAAAGCAGCCGAGTTTTACTACCGATTTAGGCTTAATACAATTAAGCACGGCGTCGTTTATCTTCTGTTCTTTCAGTTTGTTTTCTATTAAAGTAAGCGTAAGTTTCGTGCCGAAAATAGGCGCGGAAACGTCCTTTAACACGTACGGCAGCCCGCCGATATGGTCTTCGTGCCCGTGGGTTATAACTATTCCGCGAATTTTACTCTTGTTCTGCGCAAGGTACGCAACGTCGGGTATCACAAGGTCGACTCCCGGCATATTTTCACCGGGGAAAGTCAGCCCCGCGTCTATTATTATAATGTCCTTGCCGTACTCTAACGCGGTCATGTTCTTGCCGATTTCGCCCACGCCGCCCAAAAATCTTACTTTAAGCGTTTTTTTGTTCTGTTTGTCCGCAGGCGACTTTGCCTTAACGGAAACTGCGGGCTGTACGGACTGCACGCGTTGTGCGGGTTGAGATTTTTTACCCGTTTTGCCCGTTTTTATCGCCCCGCCCGCGGGGACTTGTCTTTTTTCTTTTTTCAAAATTACTCCTTTATGTAAGCGGAAACGCTAACGCGTATTCCGCAAGACGTATCTTAATAGTAAAAACTTATTAAACTTATTATACTATTTTTTTCTTTAAAAGTAAACGTAAATAAGCGGCAGATGCCCTTTTTTTGATTTACTACCCTTAATTGCTTGTAAAAAAGTGCCGAAAAGTGTATAATCGTT
>CAMOVY010000095.1 GCA_946627905.1 uncultured Clostridia bacterium | reverse complement strand
TTCCGTTCGTGGGACAACCCGAGAGCCAACATTTACAGAATGGACCACGATATCCCGTACAGCTGGGGTACTGCCGTAAACGTTCAGATGATGGCGTTCGGCAACATGGGCGACGATTGCGGCACGGGCGTTGCGTTTACGCGTAATCCCGCTACCGGCGAAAAGGGGCTTATGGGCGAATTCCTTATGAACGCGCAGGGCGAAGACGTCGTTGCGGGCGTTCGTACCCCGATGCCTATTTCACAGATGAAAGACGTGCTGCCCGAAGTTTACAATCAGTTCCTTAAAGTTTGCGAAACTCTCGAAAACCATTACAGAGATATGCAGGATATGGAATTCACCATTGAACGCGGCAAACTCTATATGTTGCAGACCAGAAACGGCAAACGCACCGCGGCGGCGGCTATCCGTATCGCGTGCGACCTTATGGACGAAGGTATGATTACCGAACAGGAAGCGCTTTTGCAAATCGACGCTAAAACGCTCGATATGTTGTTGCATCCCACTTTCGACGCGGCGGATTTAAAGAAAGCCGATAAAGAAAACGTCGTCGGCAAGGGTATCGCCGCTTCCCCCGGCGCTGCTGCGGGCAATATCGTGTTTACCAGCGAAGACGCGGTGGCGGAAGGCAAAAAGGGCAAGAAAGTTATTCTCGTCCGTTTAGAGACTTCGCCCGAAGATATCGAGGGTATGAAATACGCGCAGGGCATTTTGACCGTTCGCGGCGGACAGACTTCTCACGCGGCGGTTGTGGCGCGCGGCATGGGTACTTGCTGCGTTTCCGGCTGCGGCGACATAAAGATGCACGAAGAAGAAAAATATTTCGAACTTGCGGGCAAAATTTTCCGCGAAGGCGACGAGCTCTCGCTCGACGGTTCTACCGGTAAGATTTACGATAAAAAGATTAAGACCGTTCCCGTCGACCCCAACAGCGGCTATTTCGGCAGGATTATGAAACTTGCCGATAAATACAAGGCTTTGGGCGTCAGAACCAACGCGGACACGCCCGAAGACGCACAGCGCGCGGCAGATTTGGGCGCGCAGGGCATAGGGCTTTGCCGTACGGAACATATGTTCTTCGGACCGGGCAGAATAGACAAGTTCCGCGAAATGATTTGTTCCGAGACGGTTGAAGAGAGAAAGAAAGCGCTAGACAAAATCGAACCTATGCAACAAGCCGACTTCGAAGGGCTTATGGAAGCTCTTAAAGGTCAGCCGGTTACCATAAGGTTTTTAGACCCGCCGCTCCACGAATTCGTGCCGACCGCGGAAATAGATTTGGAAGCGCTTGCGGAAGCAAAGGGGAAATCGGTTTCCGAAATCAAAATCCTTTGCGATTCGTTGCACGAATTCAACCCGATGATGGGACACCGCGGCTGCCGTTTGGCGGTAACTTACCCTGAAATTGCCGAAATGCAGACCAAGGCGATAATCAAAGCGGCAATAAACGTTCAGAAACGCCACCCTGATTGGAAGGTCGTTCCCGAAATTATGATACCGCTTATCGGCGAAGTAAAGGAACTTGCTTACTGCAAAAAGACGGTTGTTGCGACTGCGGACGCGCTTATAAAGCAAGCGGGCGTTGATATCAAGTATCAGGTCGGTACTATGATAGAAATTCCGAGAGCGGCTTTAACTGCGGACGAGATTGCAAAAGAAGCGGAATTCTTCTGTTTCGGTACTAACGACTTAACGCAGATGACTTTCGGATTTAGCCGCGACGACGCAGGTAAATTCTTACCGTCTTATTACGAAGCCAAGATTTACGAATTCGACCCGTTTGCAAGGCTTGACACCAAAGGCGTCGGCAAACTTATGCAGATGGCGGTTAAGATGGGTAAGGCTGAAAGAAGCGATATCCACTGCGGCATCTGCGGCGAACACGGCGGCGACCCGTCGTCCATCGAGTTCTGCCACGAAATCGGTTTGGACTACGTTTCCTGCTCGCCTTTCCGCGTTCCGATAGCGCGCTTAGCGGCTGCACAGGCTAACATTAAAAATCCGAGAAAATAATTAAACGGTAAAATTTCTTTAAGCCCGCCGCGGTTTACACGCGGCGGGCTTAAAGTTTTAAACTTCATAAGTTTCAGGCAGAAATTTGCGGTAGCGCATAGGCATTAAATTGTTCTGTTGCTTTCTGTTTTTGCGCTCTTTAATATTTACCGCTTTGTAGTACTCTTTCCAAAGATTTTCCCACTCTTTTTCATCTTTTGATAAATCGAGTACGGCTTGGTTTTCCGTCTTCATTATAGTAAACCGCCGCCCGTCCGATACGCCCGCAACGTTTCTCTTTACGTCGTGAATTATAAACGGCACGTCAGATAACCGCTTTACAAAATGCGGGCATAAAAGTTCCGTTATATCGTTGTCAGGGGAGTATGGCGCGTATAAAATTCCGCGTGCCGTCTCTTTAAAACGGATAAAACCTGTAAACCTATGCTTTTCGTTAAGTACCGTTTTTACCGTAAATAAAAAGTCCGAAACCGCTTTTAGCGCCAGCCTGTCTATTACGCTTTTTCTTTCCCGTAGGGTTAAGTACGCAAAATCGAACGCCGTTTTAAGCGCGTTGTTGTCGCAGGATAAAAGACATACCCCGATATAATTAAACGTTTCGCGCCCGCAGTATCTTTTAAGCGCTTTTGCAACCCTTTCCGCCTTTTCTTCGTCGTTTTCTATCACGGTATAACTATCGGTTAAGTTTTGCGAAACTTTTCCGCACTCAAAAACGCGGTCGGGCATAATCCCTTCCGTAAAAGAATAAAACAGCGCGGAGCATAGTCCTGTAAAGGATTTTTCCGCTAAAAATATTGTCATAATTCACCGTTTAAAGCCGAGATTGCCGCGTCGGAATTGTCGAACATAGAAAGTTGTTTTACGGCATACGTTTCGCCCGCGGCAAGAAGTCTCCCCACGTCGTACTCGTTTTTACTGCCGATAAATTTGCCGCCGCAGGTGATAAAGTGCATAGCGCGTTTTAACACCACGCGCAACCTTTTAAGCGCGTCGAAATCAAGTTTTGCGTGTTTTCTCGCAACGATTATGCGGGAAGCGGTTTTTACGCCTATCCCCGGCACGCGGAGTAGCATATCGAGCGGTGCGGTGTTTACTTCTACGGGGAACAGCCCCATATTTTTTATCGCCCAAGCGCATTTTGGGTCGTATTCAAAGGATAAATTGCCGTCGCTACCCGTTATTTCGCCCGCGGTAAACCCGTAAAAGCGCAACAGCCAGTCGGCTTGGTACAGCCTGTGTTCGCGGATTTTCGGCGCGGGGGCATATGGCAACAGCGAAGTGTCGAAATTAGTCGGCATATAAGACGAGTAATATACCCGCTTTAATTTGTACGTGGAGTACAAGTGTTCGGTAAGTTTTAGTATGTGCGCGTCGCTTTCGGGGGACGCGCCGATTATCATCTGCGTCGTTTGCCCCGCGGGCAGAAAATCGCGCCGCCTTTTGAACGGACTTTCGTAATATTTGTCGAGCGCAAGCGCTTTCATAGGTTCTATAATAGCGGGTTTACTCTTTTGCGGCGCAAGCAGTTTAAGGCTGGTCTCCGACGGCAGTTCTATATTAAAACTCATACGGTCGGCAACAAGCCCCGCCGCTTCTATAAGCGACTTGTCGGCGTTAGGTATGCCTTTTAAGTGGATATACCCGTTAAAATGGTAGTCTTTGCGCAGTTTAAGCGCGGTAAGATACAGCATTTCCATTGTATGGTTGGGATTTTTTACTATTGCCGAAGATAAAAACAGCCCTTCTATATAATTCCGCTTGTAAAAGGACATAACAAGTTCGCAGATTTCGTCGGGCGTGGCGGTAGCCCTTTCCACACCGTTAGAAGCGCGATTTACGCAGTACTTGCAGTCGTAAACGCAGTCGTTCGACATAAGCATTTTAAGTAAAGAAATACACCGCCCGTCCTGCGTAAAGGAGTGGCAAATCCCCGCAAAACTCGCGTTTCCTATTTCGCCGAACTTGTTTTTCCGCCTTGACCCCGAAGAAGAACACGACACGTCGTATTTTGCGCCTTCGGTTAAAATTGTAAGTCTCTTTCCGTCTATCATAATTATAGAATAAGTATAATACTTAAAATTATAAAAGTCAAACATTTGTTCGGATTTTTAAATATTTTTCAAAAAATGTTTTTATGTTGCAAAAGTTGACATATAAATAATAATATAGTAAAATATAGTCAAAAAATTAACGGAGAAAGTTAAAATGGAAGAAGAAAAGAAAACCGTTGAAAAAACGGAAACGGAAAAGAAAGAAGTACAAATTTCGCTTTCCGAAAAAATGCTTAATTCGTTGTTTGCTATCGTTGCGCTTGTTGCGCTTGGGTTTGCCAAGATACTTATGTGCTTCGGCGTTGCGGAACAGGCTTTATACGGCATTATGGCAATAGTTGTTTTCG
>CAMOVY010000094.1 GCA_946627905.1 uncultured Clostridia bacterium | reverse complement strand
AAAACTCATACCGTCTATTCTGTCCATAACCCCGCCGTGCCCCGGCATAATTTTGCCTATATCTTTAATTCCTACTTTGCGCTTAATATAACTCTCGAACAAATCGCCTATTTCGGTGAAAACGCTTGCAATCGCGCCGATTATAATAAATATAAGCACGGGGCTTATTTTCGCCGTGGCGGCGATGCCCGTTTTATCTACGGCAAAATACACGACTATCGCGCCGACAATTCCGCCGAAAACGCCGCCTATAGCCCCCGCCCAAGTCTTTTTAGGCGAAAGGTGCGGGCACATTTTTTTCGCTTTGCCTTTGCGGATTTTATTATAAGTCATACCGACAAGGTATGCAAAAGTATCCGCGCAGGGCGAAATTACGAATATGAGCAGCAACGCGATAAAGCCTAATTCAAGCCCGTTGGCGCAAAGAATTGTCAAAAGCAAAAGCGCGGGATAAATAAACGGCAAAGCGTTAACGCAAAACTCGACGAAATTTGACTTTTTCACAAGCGAAAAAACCGCCTGATACAAAACAGTTAACACGGAAAGTATAAGACAGACGTATGCGCCGCTAAAACCCGTATAGTTTTCAAACACGAAAAACACGGGTACGAATATGCTGCCGAAAATAACCGACAGAGTGAAATTACCCTTATAAAGGTAGCCTTTCACCGCGCGCGCCACTTCAAAAGTGCCTATCGCGCAAAAAAGGAAAGTCAAAATATCGAAAAGGCGATAATCCACGTCTCTCAAAAAGAAAAATCCGACTATTATCGCCACGTATATTGCTCCCGTAATAGTACGTTTAAGCATAGTTTTTACCCGCTTTTATTTATTGCACTTTACCGAACCTGCGGTGTCTGTGCCCGTATTCTTCTATCGCCTTATCGAACTCCGCTTCGTTAAAATCAGGCCACAGCACGTCGGTAAAATACAGTTCGGCATAAGCGCCCTGATATAACATAAAGTTGGAAAGCCTTAATTCCCCGCCTGTTCTTATAATAAGGTCGGGTTCTCCGAATTCCGCCGAATACAGGTTTGCGGAAATGTTTTCCACCGTTATCGGCTGATTACTTTCAATAAGTTTGTTGACAGCATAAACAACTTCTTGTCGCCCGCCGTAGTTTACGCCTATATTGAGTATGCCCCTGTCGTTTGCCTTGGTCGCGTCTACCGATTTTGCTATGACTTGTTGTAATTTTTCGGACAGCGCGCTGATATCCCCCATTACGGCTACGCGGATTTTTTCCCGTTGCATTTTTTTAAGGAACTTTTTAAAATATAGTCCCAAAAGCCGCATAAGTTCGTCCACTTCCGTCTTGGGGCGTGCCCAATTCTCTGACGAAAAGGCGTATAGCGACAAAGTTTTTACTCCGCTGTTAAAGGCGTGTTCGGTGATGCGTTCCACATTAGCCGTACCCGCCCTGTGCCCGTAAGAACGGTTTTTACCGCGAAGGTTTGCCCAGCGCCCGTTGCCGTCCATTATTATGCCTACGTGCGCGGGGATTTTGGTTTTTTCCATATTATACGCTCATTACGTCCTTTTCTTTGTCGGCGCAGAGTTTGTCGATTTTCTCTACCGCTTCGGAAATAACTTTATCCACGTCCTTTTCGCAAATCGCGTGTTCGTCTTCGGAAAGTTCTTTGTTGTTCTTCATCTTTTTTAAAGAATCCATCGCGTCTCGGCGGACGTTTCTGACCGCGACGCGCGCGTCTTCCGCCATCTTCTTTATCTGCTTGACAATTTCTTTACGTCTTTCTTCGGTAAGCGCGGGGAAAACAAGCCTTATCACCTTGCCGTCGTTAGAAGGCGTTATGCCGAGATTTTCCGCAAGCAACTGCTTTTCGATAACCTTTAACATAGACGCGTCCCACGGGGCGATAACCAGACATCTGCCGTCCTGAACGGAAAGGTTGCCCACCTGATTTATGGGCGTGGGCGTGCCGTAATAATCGACCAGAACTTTATCCAAGATATGCGGATTTGCCCTGCCCGCCCTTATCGTTATATATTCCCCGTTTAATACGGAAACGGTTTTATCCGTCTTTTCCATGGTTTCCATCATCAGCATTTCAAACTGTTCGTTTTCTATAGCCATAATTAAAAACTCCTTATTACAACTTATTTTATAAGCGTGCCTATATCGTCGCCGCAAACCGCGCGTAAAAGCGCGTTTTCTTCAAACAGCCCGAACGCTAAAACGGGAATATCGTTTTCCATACAGATAGTTATTGCCGTCGTATCCATAGCGCGCAAACCTTTCGCAATAAAATCTTTGTATTCTATATCTTTAAGTTTCTTTGCGTCCTTGTTTTCCTTGGGGTCGGAATCGTAAATTCCGTCCACGTTTTTGGCAAGCAATAACACTTCCGCGCCGATTTCCGCCGCGCGCAGCGCCGCCGCCGTGTCGGTCGTAAAGTACGGGTTGCCCGTGCCGCAGGCGAATATAACTATTCTGTCTTTATTAAGGTGCGACATCGCCTTTCTTAAAATATACGGTTCGGCAACGCGGGTAATGGTTAAAGCCGTCTGCACCCTTGTCGGAATATTCTTTCTTTCCAAAGCGTCCTGTATAGCCAGCGCGTTTATAACCGTGGCAAGCATACCCATATGGTCCGCAGTGGTTCTGTCCATTTCCTTACCCTGTCGGCCGCGCCAGAAGTTGCCGCCGCCGACGATAATGCCTATCTGCACGCCCAGATTTTTGACGGCGATTATCTGGTCGACTACCAGATTTAACGTCTTTTCGTCTATGCCGTGGTCGTTTTTACCCGCAAGCGCTTCGCCCGAAAGTTTGATTATTACCCTTTTGTATTTTGCAGTCGCCATATAAATTTTCTCCTGTTTTTACGTAATCCTTATAATATAAAGAATTATCTTATATAGTATACAATATTTTACGCAGTTTGTCCACGCAAAAAGAAAAATAGCGCATAAAAAAACGCCGATTTGTTGTCAAACTCGGCGTTTTTATTTTGAATTTGATTATTTTTTCATCTGCGCTTCGACTTCTGCCGCAAAATCTTCGTTCTTCTTTTCCAAGCCTTCGCCCATTTCGAAACGGGTAAATCTCTTAATCGTCAAGGTCTTGCCCATTTCCTTACCCACGTTTGCTACGAGTTTTTCAATGGTTATCGACGGGTCTTTAATGAACGCCTGATTGACAAGACAGAATTCGTCGTAATACTTTTTAACTCTGCCTTCTACCATCCTGTCGATAATAGCGGCGGGCTTGCCTTCGTTAAGTGCCTGCGCTTTAAGAATTTCTTTCTCGTGTTCTAACACTTCCTGCGGAACTTCGCTCGCGTTCAGATACAGCGGTTTTGCCGCGGCGATTTGCAGCGCCACGTCGTGCGCAAGCTCGTGCGCTTTTTCGCAGGTGCAACCTTCGATTTCAACGAGAACGCCCACTTTACCGCCCATATGAATATAACTTTCGATAATGCCGCTTTCCGTTGTGTATTTGACGAAACGGCGGATAGCGATTTTTTCACCTATAGTCGCAGTCGCTTCTATCGTCTCGTCTTTCTTCGCTTCGATAAGCGCGTCCGCGTCCTTTACGTCGTTATTTAAAACGTAATCCGCAACGCCCGCAACGAATTCACGGTATTTGTCGCCGTTAGCAACAAAGTCGGTTTCACAGTTGACTTCTACGAGTACGCCCGTGTTGCCTTCGATTTTCGCCGCAACGATACCTTCCGCCGCAATTCTCGAAGCCTTTTTAGCCGCTTTCGCTATGCCCTTTTCTCTTAAATAGTCGACTGCCTTTTCCATATCGCCGTCCGTTTCGGTCAGCGCTTTTTTGCAATCTAATACGCCTGCGCCCGTCTTCTGGCGAAGCGCTATAACGTCGCTTCCTGTAAACATAATTTTATCTCCCTTGAATTTATTATAATCTTAAAATTATTCGGCGGGCGTTTCTTCCGCTGCGGGTTCAGCCGTTTCAGCCGCTTCTTCTACGGGTTCTTCAGCCGTTTCTTCCGCGTTAGCCCTTACGAAGTCTTCGCCCTGCTTTGCCTCTAAAACCGCGTCCGCTATAACCGAAGCGATAAGTTTTACCGCACGGATAGCGTCGTCGTTGCCGGGGATTACGTGGTCGATTAAATCGGGGTCGCAGTTGGTGTCGGTTATCGCCACTACCGGAATATTAAGTTTATGCGCTTCTTCTACCGCAATATCTTCTTGGTCGGGGTCGACTACGAACATAACGCCGGGGATATTGCGCATCTCTTTGATGCCGCCGAGATTAGTTTCGAGTTTATCCCTTTCGGCTTTGAGTTTCATTACTTCTTTTTTGGGAAGAAGGTCGAATTCGCCCATCTTTTCCATATTGTTGAGTTTGTTGAGCCTGTCAATTCTCGACCTTATGGTTTTGAAGTTGGTGAGCGTACCGCCGAGCCATCTGGCATTTACGTAAAATTCCCCGCATCTTTCGGCTTCTTCTTTGATAGCGTCCTGCGC
>CAMOVY010000093.1 GCA_946627905.1 uncultured Clostridia bacterium | reverse complement strand
GTGTGCTCTTCCGATCTAAGCGAAATTATATAAAGCGCATTTAAAAGTTGGCGCTTATATTCGTGCATACGCTTTGCCTGAACGTCGAAAACCGAATCGGGATTTAATACCACCCCCTGCTTACTGCGGGCAAATTCGCAGAACTGCGTCTTTTTAATCTTTTTGATTTTATTGAGTTCGGAAAGGACCGACGCGTCGTTTTCAAACTTTTTAAATCCAGCAAGCGCGCTTGCATCCATAACGAACTTATCGCCTATACAGTCGGTTATCAGCGCGGAAAGTTCGGGGTTGGACTGACAAAGCCAACGCCTGTGCGCTATACCGTTGGTAATATTAGTAAACTTTTCGGGATAAATATCGGCGAAATCTTTGAAAATGCTTTTCTTTATTATATCGCTGTGAAGCGCCGACACGCCGTTGACGGTATGGGACGCGATAACCGAAAGATTTGCCATTTTAATCTGTCCGTGTGAAAAAATACTCATACGGTCGATTTTATCCCAATCCCCCGGAAATCTGTTCCACATATCCGCGCAAAACCGTTGATTTATCTCTTTTAATATAGAGTAAATTCTGGGCAGACGCCTTTCAATAAGGTCTTCGCTCCATTTTTCAAGCGCTTCGCTCATAACCGTATGGTTGGTGTAGGCTACGGTCTTGCAAACGATGCCCCAAGCGTCGTCCCACGTATAGCCGTTTTCGTCGATAAGAATACGCATAAGTTCGGGAATACAGAGTGCGGGATGGGTATCGTTTATATGAATAGCCGCGCGGTCAGGCAAGGAATCTAAAGAACCGTATCTCTTTTTGTGGTCCGAAACTATATCCTGAAGTGCGGCGGAAACCAACAAATACTGCTGTTTTAAGCGTAAAGATTTGCCTTCAAAATGGTTGTCAGAAGGATACAGTACTTTAGAGATAAGTTCCGCTTCGTTATCTTCCTGCATAGAAAGCATATAATCGCCTTGCGAAAAGGTTTTCATATCGAATTTGTGGATATTCTGGGTTTTCCACAGCCTTAAAATAGAAACCGCTTCGCTGTCTTTACCCGAAATCATCATATCGTATGCGACCGCTTCCACTTCGCGCGCGTCAACGTGTTCTACCTTTAATCCGTTTTCCGTCCACGTTTCTTTTACGTAGCCGTCGAATTTGACCTTGTAGGTTTTGTCAGGTCTTTGGGTAAGCCACACTTCGCCCCCAGGTAGCCAGATATCCGGCAGTTCCATCTGCCACCCGTCTACTATTTTCTGCTTGAAAAGCCCGTATTCGTAGCGTATAGAATATCCCATAGCGGGATAATTACCCGTTGCTAAAGCGTCCATAAAGCAAGCGGCAAGCCTACCCAAGCCACCGTTGCCGAGCCCCGCGTCAGGCTCTTCGTCGTAAAGGTCGTTAAGCGAAAGGTTAAACGTCTTTTTCAGCGCCTTATCGAACACGCCCTGCAATCCGAGATTGTAGGCGTTGTTTTTTAAGGATTGACCGAGCAGAAATTCCATACATAAATAGTAAACGCGTTTGCCGTTCTGCTCGCGATATTTTTTATTGAAAGCGCTGCGCTTTTCAAGCAGAATATCGCGCAGACACATTACTACCGCTTTATATACCTGCGTTTTGGTCGCTTCCGCCGCAGATACTGCGTAGTATTTGGAAAGTTTGTTTTTGATTAAAGATATTGCCTCGTTTTCAGTCATAAATTATTTTGCTCCGATTAGTAAAAATATTTCAGTTAAAATCAGTCGTTATACATCTGTTCGTATTTTTCAGCCTGTTTTTTCCAGGAAAAATCCGTTTTCATCACTCTTAAAACGAGTTTATTCCACTCGTCTTTTTGCTTATAGGTTGAAATTGCCTGCTTTATTACGTAAAGCATATCGTTTGAATTGTAATCGTGGAAGGTAAAGCCGTTGCCCTTATCGCCTACTGCCGCTTTTATACTGTCGTTAAGCCCTCCCGTTTCTCGGACTATCGGAACTGTACCGTACCTTGACGCAATCATTTGCGAAAGCCCGCACGGTTCGGACTTCGACGGCATTAAGAATAAGTCCGCACCCGAATAAATTTTTCTCGATAAGTCCTGATTATAAGCGATTATCGCGGCGCACTTGCCCTTGTAAGAATCCGCAATATATCTGAAATAGTTTTCATAACCTATTTCGCCCTTGCCTAAAATAATAAGTTGCACGTCTTCGGATAAAAGCCGTTCGGCAACGTCCTTTATAAGGTCAAGCCCTTTGTGCGAAACGAGACGGGATATAACCGCTATAATCGGCACGTCTTTCCTTTCGGGAAGATTAAGCATTTTCTGCAGTTCGGCTTTGCACACTTCTTTACCCGCCAAATCAGTAGCGGAATAATTTTTGAATATGCATTTATCCGTTTTAGGATTATAGTAATCTACGTCAATACCGTTTAAAATGCCGCGGAGTTTATGTTCGTTGCGGCGAATAATGTTATCAAGCCCGTGTGCAAAGAACGGATATTTTATTTCCTGCGCGTAGGTCGGGCTTACGGTCGATACGATATCGGTCATCTCGATAGCGCCTTTCATCAGGTTTACCAGCCCGTCGTATTCTATATAAGAAGACAATGCTTCCGGAAAACCAAATAAATCGGAGTAAGTTTCCATACCGAATTTGCCCTGATATTCTATATTATGAATAGTAAAAACGGTTTTAATTTTCCTGAAATTTTCGTCGCCGTAATACATGCCTTTAAGGTATATAACGGACGCCGCAGTCTGCCAGTCGTTGCAGTTTATAACGTCGGGATAAATGTTAAGCCGAGCGATAGCGTCAAGCGCCGCGCGGGAGAAAAACGCAAACCTTTCCCCGTCGTCGTAAAATCCGTAAATATTTCCTTCTCTCTTGAAATAATATTCGTTATCTATAAAATAGAATTTAACTTTTTCGTGTTCGTACACGAATACGCCTGCATATTGCAAGCGCCACCCGACCGACACGGAAAAATTAGTTAAAAACTTGAAATTTTTACGGTACTCTTCGGAAATATTGCCATAAAGCGGTAAAATAACGCTTACGTCAAGGTTGTCCTTTTTGGCAAGTTCTTTTGGGAGCGAACCTAAAACGTCCGCTAAGCCCCCCGTTGCGATAAACGGTGCGGCTTCCGAACCTAAAAATATAATCTTTTTATACTCTTTAACCGTTATTTTGGGCAATTTTGCGTCTGATTTTACCTTTTTCACCGTTTTTTCGGAAACTTGTTTAACCGTTCCCTTTGATTTTCCCGCCATATTATTCTCCTTATATCATTATCCCTTTACCGATATAGAAGGGGTGATTTTCGCTGCCGGATAACACCTTTCTGCCTGTTATGCTGACGTTTTTATCGGCAATTATACAGTTTATGGAACAGTTTTCGCCAAGCATGGCGTTCTGCATAACTATGCTGTTTTTAACTACCGCTCCTCTGCCTATTTTTACGTTTCTGAAAATAATGCTGTTTTCCACTTCGCCTAAAATCTCGCACCCGTCGGCAACGAGCGAGTTTTTAACCACGGCGCAATTACCGTATTTTGTCGGCGCGGAATCGCGAATTTTGGTAAACACGCTTCTGTCGCCGAATACTTCGTGCCTTATATCCTTATCGAGCATAAGCATATTGCTGTTATAATAAGCTTGCAAAGAAGTAATACCCGCGTAAAACCCTTTATGCTCGTACCCTATAATCTTCATACTGTCGATATTAGGCGCGATAATGTCTTTAGTAAAATGCGACTTGTTATGAGAGATGCTGTCCATAACGATACTCTGTAAAAGCGACAGTTTCATAACGAACACGTTAGTAAAAACGTTCGCTTTTTCGGTATTCATCTCTTCTTTATAAGAAACGCCTACAACCCTGCCTTCTCTGTCTATATCTAAAATAGTGGATTTTTCGGTGTTTGCAAGTTTTGTGTAAACCAGCGATATGTCGGCACGGTTCAAGATGTGATTTTCTATTACGTCGTTAAAGTTAATTCTGCATACGGCGTCGCAATCGGTCATAACCACGAAGTCTTCGTCCGCACGGAACAGAAAACTCGTGATGCCTTTAAGCGCTTCAAGCCGTGAGTTATATAATGTACTGCTGTTAGTGTCGCCGTACGGCGGAAGAATTATTACGCCGCCGTCTTTACGGGCTAAATCCCAGTCCTTACCGCTACCCACGTGGTCCATAAGCGACTGATAATTGCTTTTTGTTATAATTCCGACCGTATCTATACCCGAATTTACCATATTCGACAGCGGAAAGTCTATTAAACGGTATCTGCCGCCGAACGGTATAGACCCTAGCGTTCTTATCCTTGAAAGTTCGGGAACGCTGTTATCGTGTATATTTGAAAAAATAATTCCTACTGCACGCATTGATCTTTCCCCCTTACGCTTTATCGACGATTTGTCCGCCGAGAATTTCACTACCGTCTTTAATCTGTAGATTTCTCGCAAGAACGGTAATGCCCTTTGCGCTTGTCTTCTCTTCGCCGATTTTGCA
>CAMOVY010000092.1 GCA_946627905.1 uncultured Clostridia bacterium | reverse complement strand
TATCCATCGTGGGCGTAGGATATTTGAGAGGATTTGTCCCTAGTACGAGAGGACCGGGATGAACGCACCGATTGTGCACCTGTTGTCGCGCCAGCGGCATGGCAGGATAGCGAAGTGCGGATTAGATAAACGCTGAAAGCATCTAAGCGTGAAACTAACCTCAAGATTAGATATCCCATAACACAAGTTAGTAAGACCACTTGAAGACAACAAGTTCGATAGGTCGGGGGTGTAAGAGTAGTGATACTTTGAGCTAACCGATACTAATAGGTCGAGGGCTTGATCTCAATAAAATGAGATTAAAAGCGAATTTAAATACAAAACTTGACAAAGACTTTAACAAGCAGGGCTTTAAGTACTTAAAAAGTTCTGATACTATGCAGTTGTGAATCTGCGGATTCAAAAAAATACCGATATTTCCAAGGGCAACCTTGAAGATATACCATTGCGGTGACGATAGCGGTGAGGTCCACCTGTTCTCATACCGAACACAGAAGTTAAGCTCACTTGCGCCGACAATACTTTGTTGGAGACGACACGGGAAGATAGGTAGTTGCTGCATCCAAAAAGAAAAGAGATAGGATAAAACCTATCTCTTTTCTTTTTGATGTTGCTACCGCAACATAAATCTTCCTCCGACTACGTCGGGGGAAAAGGTTCACAGTCAGTAACAACGTTTTATTGCTTTTACGGGACTTACAGATAGTTTACTGTATTAGTTTATATTGTTGAAAGCGAAAAATATCCCTTACGGGATATTGAACGGTAGTTATTGTGTCTAAAAAGAAAGGAAGAAGGATAAAACCCTTCTCCTTTCTTTTTGTTGAGCGACAATGGTTGTTTTTCTCTAAGCCTTTGGCTTGGGAAAGTTGCGCAGTTTATAAATCCTTATTATCTTTTTTTTGCTGCTCTTTTTCATGCTCTTGTTTTGCTTTGTTTAGTTTTCTTCTTCTAAAACCTATGTAAGCGCAAAGAAGAAAAAAAGCCGCACTCGCTAATTCAAGCGCAATTTCTACGCTTTCACTCATAACAACCTCCTAAAATTTTTTCTTATATTATATCCTACATTATGTAGGATTGTCAACAAAATGTAGGAATATTGCATACAATATTCTTATGAAAGGTAATTTTTTTGGGGAAAAACTGAAAGAATTAAGACTTGAAAAAGGGTTGTCGCAAAGAAAACTAGGTGAAATTTTCGGGGTATGTAATCAAACCGTCAGTTTTTGGGAAACGGGTAGCCGAGAACCCGATTTGGACGCGCTTATTGAAATTGCAAACTATTTTGAAATTTCCGTAGATTTTTTACTCGGAAGAGAAGATTAAAAGGCTTAACCGCTACGGTTAAGCCTTTTATGGTTTAAATGTCAGTTGTTCGTATTATTGCCGAATAAACAGTTATGCCCCGTCGTGGTGGATAAAAGCGCAAGCAATAATAGTAATTGTGTCGTAGTTATTGTGTTGTTATTCGCGAGTAAAAACATAAGCGCGACTAAAACGATATTGTTTGAATTCATATTAAACCTCCTTTTACAAAATACGCGTAAAACGCCGTTTTTATGACGGTCTTTTTTATTTTTCGCTTGTCCGTTTATAGTATCGTATATACATACAAACATTTTAAGGGGTAATATTTATGGAAATGCTTATTGACAGAAGATTACAGGATTTAGTCAAAGACTACGTGCCGCGTGGCGAAATTTTGGACGAACTTGTATGTTTTTTCTCGCTTTTTTCCGACAATACGCGGCTGAAAATTATTTCCGCGCTTGCGATAACCGAAATGTGTGTAAGCGATATTTCGGAAATACTTTCGATAAACCAGACTACCGTGTCGCACCAACTGCGCTTACTTAAAAATCTTAACGCCGTTAAAACGAAAAGGCAAGGCAAAATAATATTTTACTCTCTGCGTAGCGACGCGCTGTCGGACGTCCTCTTAAAAGGCGTGGAATTTTTGGGGTATTAAATCCGCTTGAAAAAATACTCGTATTTTGGTATAATCAAAGCGTGAGCGTAATTGACGATAAGTTAAAACTTCTGCCCGAAAACCCCGGTGTGTACGTTATGCTGGACGCGGGCGGGCAGATAATATACGTCGGCAAGGCTAAAAACCTTAAAAACCGCGTAAGGCAATATTTCTTTAACAGCGTTAAGACCGAAAAGGTTATGGCGATGGTTAAAAATATCGCCGACTTTTACTATATAATCGTTCCGTCGGAAATAGACGCGCTGTCTCTTGAAAACAACCTGATAAAAAAGCATAAACCGCGCTACAACATACTTTTAAAGGACGATAAAACTTATCCGTATATAAAAATCGACTTAAAAAGCGTTTTTCCGACCTTTACGATAACGCGCAGAATAAAGCGCGACGGGGCAAAATATTTCGGTCCGTTTATGGGGGGTATTAACGTTCACGAAACGCTAGAACTGATAAACCTTTTATACGATTTGCGCCCGTGCGACAAGGTGTTGTCGACGACAAAGCCCATTAAACCCTGCCTTAACTATCACATTAAAAAATGCAACGCGCCGTGCGCTTTTTACGAAGACGAAAAAACTTACGGCGAACGGGTAAAAGCCGCCGTGGCGTTTATGTCGGGCGATACGGGAGACGCGGAAAAGGTTTTAAAAGAAAAAATGCTTGCCGCGGCAAACGCCGAACAGTTTGAACTTGCTTTGCGGTATAAGCAGGGGCTTAACTCTCTCGACAAAATAAAACTGCGCCGCATAACGTCTTTAAATAAATTCTTAAGCGCGGATATAATAGCCTACCGCACGGACGGGATATATTCGGCAATAAATCTTTTAGTAGTGCGTGGCGGGCGGATGCTGGGCAGCCGCAATTTCTCTTTTGAGAGCGCGACCTTTTCCGCCGAAGAAGCGCTTTCGGAGTTTATTTTGCGCTATTATAAAAAGGGCGAAGAAATCCCCGACGAGATAATAACCGCGGAAGAGATAGACGGCGAAGACCTTATCGCCGAATACTTTAAAAAAGAGTTTAACAAGTCGGTGCATATAATATGCGCTAAAATCGGCGTAAGAAAGCAACTTGCCGATATGGCGGCGGTAAACGCCGAAGAGCACCTTTCCGTTGCCGTTGACAGAATAAAGCACAAAGACGATATGACGGTTAAGGCGTGCGAAGCGCTTAAAGAGAAGTTAAGCCTTTCCCGATACCCCAAGCGTATGGAGTGCTACGATATTTCGCATATTTCGGGCACGGACAGAGTTGGCAGCATGGTTGTTTTTATCGACGGCGAACCTGCGCGGGATGAGTATCGCAGATTTAAAATCAAGACTTTCGAAGGCAACGACGACTTTAAGAGTTTGCAGGAAGTTTTAACCCGCCGTATAGAACGGCTTACTACCGACCCCGACAAGTTTCCGAAACCCGATTTAATCATAATCGACGGCGGCAAGGGGCAGTTATCGAGCGTTAAAGAGATTTTTGACTTTAAAGGCGTAAGCGATATAGATTTAATATCGCTTGCTAAACGAGAAGAAGAGATTTTTTTGCCTGACAAGTCGCTACCCGTCGTCCTTTCGCACCGCGATTACTGTTTAAAAATGCTACAGCGCATCCGCGACGAAGCGCACCGCTTTGCGATAACCTTTCACCGAAGTTTACGCGGTAAGCGTTCCCTGTCGTCGGTACTTGACGGCGTAAAAGGGCTTGGCAAGGTGAAGGCGGCGGCGCTTATGGAAAGATTTAAAGACCTTTCGGGTATCGTTTCCGCAACCAAAGAAGAGATAATGCAAGTAGACGGCATAGGCGAAAATCTTGCCATTGATATTATAAAAAAACTTACCGAAGAAGGACTTAGATGAAATACAAATTATTCGTAGCAGATTACGACGGCACTTTGGGCGGTTTCGAAGGAATAAACCTCGAAACGGTGCAAGCGATAAAAGAATACGAGAAACGGGGCGGCAAGTTCGTCGTATGCACGGGCAGGATGTTTATAAACATCCGCGCCATATGCGAGTATTACGGAATTGCGGACGTAGTCGTTTCCTATCAGGGTGCGCGCATTAACGACAGAAAAAGCGGCAATACTATATTTGCGGGGAAAATTCCGCAACCGCTTGCAGTAAGCGTGCTTAATTCGCTTAAAGGCATGCCCGTAAAGCCCGCCGTGCTTTCGGACAAGGCGCTTTATTATTCGGAAAATTCCGAGTATATTGAAATGTACAAAAAAGCGAATATAGTGGAACTTGTATGCGTAAAAGACCTTGCGGCGGCGGTTGATTCAGGACAATTTGACGCGCTTAAAATAAACGTCATTTGCGAAGGCATAAGCGTATCGGAATTTATAAAAAATTACGGGGCGACATATAACGGCAGGCTTATTGTAAACAGCGGCGGACCGCATCTTGCGGAATTTATAAACCCCGCTTGTAGCAAGGGCGCTTCGGTGCGCATGCTTGCAGACTATTACGGTATCGGCTACGACGAGATTATCGCCGTAGGGGATTCTACCAACGACATAGAACTAATCGGCGGCGCGTGGCACGGGGTTGCGGTCGCAAGCGGTGCGGAAGAACTTAAAAAAATCGCCGACGAAATAACCGTGC
>CAMOVY010000091.1 GCA_946627905.1 uncultured Clostridia bacterium | reverse complement strand
GAACCAACTTAACGCAAACCTGCGGGGGATATATGAGACGGTGAACGGAGGTAGATTTGTCCACCGTCTAAAGGAAGAGCAATCGGGGAAATGAAATAACCCCGAACTTGCCTATTTTAAAACCCTTTCCTTTCTGACGTAGTCGCCGTTTACCATAACGATTGAACGGACGGGCGTAAACCCTTGCCGGCGCGCTTCTGATACCGCTTTGGCGAAAGTAATTTTATCCGGGGAATATAGGCTGATTGTAGTTTTTGCCTTATTTACGTAGGAACAACAATAATAGGTCATACTTGCGCCCCCGTCAGTTCGTTTATGTACTCGCGGCTGTCCGCCAACAAGCGCACCGTGCATGGCACAAAGTCGGCACGGTTGCTTACGTACGGACATTTTGCGCACGTCGCAACTGCAGAATTGTTGCCGCAGCACTTTAAGCCTTGCTTAATCTTTTCGATTTTCTCTTTTTCCATTTTCTTTACCTTCCTTTTTTAGTGCAATAGTTTCGTAGATAATTGCGAACGTTGCCGCAGTTGCTATTGCGGCAAGTGCGCCGAAATACGAAATTAAAAACATACTCATTTCTTTACACCGTCCTTTATTCTTCGAATAACAAACACGGGTGGTCGTTGACTTTAACGTATGCCCGTAAAATGTCTTCTGTCTGATCGTCGGTAAGGCTTGTCAGATTGCCTTCCAAATCCCCGGGGCCCGTCAGAATCAAGTTGCCTACGAAGGCTTGCCGTATCTTTGGGTAAAAAAGTCCGGACGTTTTAACGTCGTTTTTGTATAAGCCCATATCGTCGCATATAACGCAAACGTGATAGCCTGTAATAAAGCGGTCTACAATGTTGACGGTGTCGCAGTCTATAAGCCGATAATATTCGCTTAATTCGTCTTCGACTTCGATAAGTTTCGGCGCGTTAGCGTTAACGTCCAAATAAATTGCTTTGAGTTTCATTTTTAATACCTTCCTTTTTGTTTTTGCGGAGCAGGGGGCGGGGCCCTGTCCCTGGGAAATATTGGAAGACTTCGGAGCCGAGTTTTTATCGGCCGAACGTCGCCCCGCCTGCGACGTTGTTTGCGTTTTGTCCGGCAAGCGTGGCGATTGCTCGTCGTTCCCTTGCCAGCGATTGAATAAATTGTTCGGCGGTCAAAAGTTTGTTCGCCCCGGCAAGGCGCTTAAGCCTTGCCGCGACTTCCGCCGCACTCCCTACGAAAAATATTCTCATTGTAGTTGCTCCGAAGATTCCGCGGGTTTCCCGTCCCGCTTTTATTTTTTCAAGGGCTGCCCCTTGTTAAAACCGTTCCTATTTCCTACGTGATAGACACTAAAACTTACTTCCCTGCGTTAGTTTTTGGCTTATATTTGTTGCAATAATCAAAAAACTCGCTCAGTATGCAGTTATTGAAATAAACGCAATTTTCGCATGTGTCTGCTTCGGTTCTGAAGTTCGCGCAATTTGGTACTCTGTGTTTAGTTAGGCAATTACTTTTATTTACACATTGGCTACAGTCTACCATTTTTCTACCTTCCTTTTTTTGTGTTTCGGCTGCGCAATCTCCCGCGGCGGTTTCTGAACGTCCCACAGCCACGCGAGAGATTGTTTGCCTTTTTTTAAAACTTGCTTTCCTGCGTTGCCTTTTCTCACCGCCTGTGTTATAATTTAATCACGACAAAAAACTATAAGAGGGGTGGGCGTTCCGCCTGCGATATAAAAAATTATAAGGAGGTGTTTTTATGAACGGAAACGATAACGGATTTATCGAGTTTCTTAAGGGTCTTATTAAAGGCGTGTGCATTGTATTTAGCGCCGTTTTTAAATTTCTTAAGGCTGTCGGTAAATTGATATGCCGTTTTTTTTCGTCTTTAGGAAAAAAACGCAGTAGCAAGGATTAAACCTTGTGGTGGGAAAATAAATTACTTTGGAGTTTGTCGGGCGGCTTCGGTCGCCCGTTTTTTTATTCTCCCTTTTATGCATATTTGCATACTTTTAAAATATCACGCATTTTTGCATTTGTCAACACAATTATGCAAATTTGTAATAAAATTTAACAAAAGGGGGGTTATCGTGAATTTAAAAGAGTTGAGAGAAAGTAGAAATTTGTCGCAAGAAGACGTCGCAAAGGCTATAAATACAAATCAGACAAGCGTTAGCCGTTGGGAAAAAGGGAAAAATGAGCCGGTTTTGTCGGCGGCAATCGCTTTGGCGAAATATTTTGATTGTAGCCTTGACTTTCTTGCGGGCCTTACCGACGAAGACGGTCGCCCCGTTCCGACGGATTTACCTAAACAGGATTTAGAACTTTTAAAAGCCTTTCATAAACTCGGCCCGTTTGAACAGGAAACAATTTTAATTCAAATTAACGCCCTTGCGGAAAAGGTAAAAAATTAAAGTTTTTTAATATATAGCGGTAAAAAAAGCCTTATTTCTAACTTAAAGATAAGTAGTTAATACAAGGCTTTTTTTAATTCGGATATTAAGAAATTTTTTTATTCCGGGGCGATTTGTCCGTGCTATACTTTACCCGCACGAAAGGGGAGCGGGAATGTTCGACGAAGAGATTACGGAAGCAATTAAAGCACTTTTTACAGCGTCAACGTTATTGACGAAAATTAAGCATAAACTTGCGGAATACGAGAAAAGCGGGCTTATCGGAGTTCCTGCGGAAAAGTATCTCGATTTGATTATGAAATGTGAGCGCCGTAGCGCTTCTATCGAAGATTTACAACGAAATACGACTAACGATTGCGACGTTTTACCTGCTGAAAAGGAGCAGGATATGAATTTAAATATTCCGGGGATAAGTATAAATTCCCGACCGAGAAAAGACGGACGGTGGCAAGGGCAGATTTTGCACGACGGCGTCAGATACTACGTATACGGACAGTCGCGGGAGATTGTGGCCAATAAGATAAAATTTTATCTTAAGCACGGTTTACCGAGAACGAAAAAACGAAAGTCCACGAACGTTTACGGCGTGCCGGAAACGTTTAATGCGTTCGCTATGTATTACTTTGACAATTTCCGTAAAAAGAAAGTCGCGGAATACACTTTAAAGCAGGATTTATCGCGGTATAATAAATATTTATTGCCGTACTTTAAGGAAAAGCCGATTAAAAAAATATCGCCGTTAGAGTGCCAGAAACTCATTGACGATATAAGCGAGCAGGGAAAAGGCAAGACCGCAGACGAGATTTACGGTATTTTATCGGTTATTTTTAAAATGGCGATAAAGCATAACGTTATCGTTCGGAATCCGCTTGACGTTGTGCTGCACATTAAACACGAACACGAACACGGCACGGCGCTGACGAAGGAAGAAGAAAACACGCTTAAAGAGAGTTTACGGGATTCGCCGTTTCTTCCGGTGTTTATGCTTGCTTTATATACGGGCTTGCGGCCGAACGAAATTAAAACGGCACGTATCGAGAACGGCTTTATCGTTGCCGTCAACTCTAAACGCAAAAACAAAAAGGTCGAATACAAAAAAATTCCTATTTGCAAAATGCTTGCGCCGTACCTTGAAAAGCCGCTTGTCTTTACCAGCGAAATGTATATGCGGGAAAAGTTCAAAAAGATTTTGCCGGGGCATAGGCTTTACGACTTGCGGACGACCTTTTATTCACGGCTTAAAGAGTGCGGCGTGTCTGATACGGCGATAAAGTTATTCGTCGGGCACTCTCTCGGCGCGCTGGGGAACGCTTACACGTGCGTCTCGGACGAGTTCTTAAAACGGGAAATGGAAAAATTCGAGTATTGACGGCGTAAAACGCCTGATATACTCTTATATTTTACGGCTTTTTGACAGCAATTTTTGACAGCAGACGGGGCAAAATTCAGGTTTTAGGCATAAAAAAACAGCGACTTTCAAGCCTTTTTTGCTTAAAAATCGCTATTTTTGGTGACCCCAACGGGATTCGAACCCATGATACCACCGTGAAAGGGTGGTGTCTTAACCGCTTGACCATGGGGCCTCGTCGTCGCTCCGCCTTTTAGTTCGCAACAATGCAAAGCATTATTGCTTCACCTTTCGGCGGGCTCCTCCTCTACGATAAAAATCTTTACTGCGTAAATCTTTTTATCGTTGGTCTTTTGCTTTAATTACTTGTTTTGACGTTTGGCGGGGATTGGTAGCGGCGGGTGGAGTCGAACCGCCGACCTGCCGGGTATGAACCGGCCGCTCTAACCATCTAAGCTACGCCGCCATTTATGTTCCGCCAAAACATACATAAGCAACTAAATGCTTTTGTATTATATCCAAAATCTCGGACAAAGTCAATTTATTTTGACCTTTTTACGCAAATTTTTCAAAAAAATTTATTTTTATTATAATCCTTATAATTTTTTAAATTTTTAATTTGTTTAAACAAAATAAAAAATCGCAAAAAGTTTGCGGGAAATAACCGATTTTATATGATATAATGGTATCGTGGAAATAAAGGGCGATACGGAAAAGGTGTCGCCCTTTTAACATAGCACAAGTCCACAAAAAAGTAAAGGACTTGACAACAAATTTCAACGGTGATACAATTATGGCAGAAAAAACGGGTGCAGGCGGTAAGCCGCAAGAATACGATACCGAAAGCG
>CAMOVY010000090.1 GCA_946627905.1 uncultured Clostridia bacterium | reverse complement strand
ATAAAAGTCGATAACGGTACGAGAAGGCTTTGGTACAATATCGCAATAGGCGGTATTTTCGCTATAATTTTCGGCGTGCTGTTTAACTCTCTGTTCGGCGTGTCGGTATTGCCGTTTACGGTTTTGCCAAGTCCTGTGCCGAGTGAAGGCGGACAGACGGGGCTTATGACTATACTTTTAGGCTGTCTTGCTCTCGGCGTTTTGCAGATTGCTTTCGGATACTTTATGAAAGCGCTTAACCTGTTTAGGTCGGGCGACGTGGTTGGCGGGATATTCGACGGGCTGTGCTGGGTATTGTTCTTTATAGGTTTCGTGTTTGCGTCCTTTAATTTTCTTATTGATTACCTTATGCACGACGCTTTCGCCACTATGGACGAAGGGGTTAAAAACTTTTTTGATACGGCGACGATGCCGGGGCTTATCGTAATGCTTTCCGCGCTGCTTTTAGCGGCGGCGACTGCGGGGCGTGCCGAAAAAGGTTTCGGTAAAGTGAGTAAAGGCTTTGGCGCGATATACGGGCTAATCAACATTTTCAGCGATATTTTAAGTTATGCGCGTCTTTTCGGACTGATGCTTTCGGGTATGATAATTGCTAAAACTTTTAACGATATAGGTTCGGGGCTGTTTGCGAGCGGCATTATCGGGTACGTGTTCGGCGGCGCTGTCATTTTAATAGGGCATACTTTTAACCTTGCTATGGGCGTTTTAGGCGCTTATATACACGACAGCAGATTACAGTATATAGAATTTTTCGGTAAATTCTACACGGGCGAAGGAAACAAGTTTGCGCCCATCGGTTCGGATATGAAATACGTTTACGTCGTAAAATAACGGCGTATTAGTAGATAAATAAGTAAAAAATTAAAACGTTTCTGTTTTACGGAGGTTTTTATGACAGGAGAAGCATTAGCAGTTTTAGGACTTGCAATCTGCGCGGGACTATGCGGCGCGGGTTCGGCAATCGGACTTTACTTTACGGGTTCGGCGGCGAGCGGAGTACTGGCGGAAGACTCTAAAAAGTTCAGTAAAGTACTTATTTTGGTCGTTCTTCCCGCAACGCAAGGTATTTACGGTTTCGTTTTCGGCATTTTGGGTTTAGGCTCTGTTGCCGCAGGCTTAGAACCCATTATCGGTGCGAGAATTTTTGCCGCGGCTATGCCGCTTGCGATAACTGGACTTATTTCCGGTATATTGCAGGGCAAAACGGCGGTAAGCGGTATTTACGCAGTCGCTAAAAACGAAAAATTATCGGGAAAACTTATTTTGTTCCCCGCAATGGTTGAAACATACGCAATTTTAGGGCTTGTCGTTTCAATATTGTTATTGCCTTAAAAAAAGGAGCGGACTATGGACGGTAAAGAAGCCATAATCGCTAAAATAATCGACAGCGCCGAAAAAAAAGCGCAGGAAAACGCGCACGCCGCGGAGCAATACGCCGTTTCCGTTAAAGAACAGGCTACCGCGTGGGCAAACGCGTATTCGAACGCGCAGGAAAAGGTACTGCAAAAGGACGTCGCGGATATAGTCGCGCGGCGTAAAATAGTCGCGGGGCTTGACGTTAGAAAGGTTTTGCTTAAGGCAAAGCAGGACGTTATAGAGGATATTTTTTCCCGTGCCGAACAAAAACTGTGCAAAACCGATAAAAAAACTTATCTTAAGTTGGTGCTTAACAAAATCGCCGAATTTGCGGACGAAGGCGACCAAGTAGTTTTGTCTTGCGACGGTGTAATTTCCGAAAAAGATATTTCGGATAGCGCGGTGTTTAAGGAGAAAAAACTTACCGTATGCAAAAAACAGGGTAAGTTTTGCGGCGGCGTAATGCTTATAGGCAAAACCTGCGATAAAAATCTTACTTTCCGCGAAATCGTTTCGGCGGAAAAGGATAAAGCCGCGCCTACTATAGCGAAAGAAATATTCGGGTGATATATGGCAAGCGTTTTATATTCGAGCGCGAGAGCCGTTTCTATGGAAAAAACCCTTTTAGGCGAAGACAGGCTTAAAAGGCTGGTAGAAGGGACTGCGGACGACGCGCTGAAAATTTTATCTGAAGTCGGATTCGGTACGGGAGAAGTGTCCCGTGCGGGAATTGACGCCGTGTCCGATACGGAGACGGCGCGGCTTTGCTCGTTTATAAAAGAAACCGCGCCCGACGATAAGATAAAAAAATTCTTTCTTTACCAGTACGATTTCAAAAACGCCGAAGCGCTTATAAAAGAAAAATATCTTAAAACCGAACAGGAACTATCCGCCTGCGGACTTTTGGACGTTAAAGATTTAAAAGATAAAATATTTACGGACGCGTATTCGTCGCTACCGAAATATATGGCGAAGGCGCTTCTTTCGGCGGACAAGGCGTTCGTTGACGGCACGCAAACAGGACTTTATATAAACGGTTTATTCACTAAAGCATTGTACGACGAACTTTTTGCACTTAAAATAAACGATAAAAAGTTAAAATCCGTTCTCTGTTCAAAAGTCGATTTAATAAATATCGGTATATCGCTCCGCACCCGCAATTTCGATAGGGCGGAAAAGCAGTACGTTCATTTCGGCAAAGTAAAAGAACCTATGCTTAAAAGCCTGTGCGAAGCGGATTTCGAGACGATACGGGCACAGTTTAGGTTTACAGAGTATAAAGACGAAGTTTTTGCGGCGCTTACAGGGCTTGAGAGCGGCGCGGGGCTTAAAGAATTTGAAAAGTTGTGCGACGGATTTGCCGTAAAAACCGTAAAAAAAGACAGATACGGTTCGCAAGGCACGCTTCCGTTTATAAGATACTGCTTTTATAAACTTGCGGATATAGCGAACGCGAGAATAGTGCTTGTCGGGCACTCCGGCGGACTTTCGCGCGAAGAGATTTCAGATAGGTTAAGGGAACATTATGAAGGGTAAAACGGCTATTATCGGCGACGGCGAAAGTATACTCGTATTTAAAGCGGTGGGTGTAGAGCCGTTTTCGGTGTCAACTGCCGAAGAAGCGGAAAAAACGCTTTCGAAAATTGCCAAAACTTATAAAATAATTTTTATTACCGACGACTTTGCCGCGGAGATTGACGATAAAATCAAAAAATATACGGCGCAAAGTTATCCTATAATCGTTTCTATTCCGTCAAAATCGGGTAGCAACGGGTACGGTGAAAAAAATCTCGTCGGCGCTATGGAAAAAGCGCTCGGCATAAATATATTTACTGCAAACTGAAAATAGGAAGTGAGTTATGCAAGGTAGAATTATCAAGGTTTCAGGTCCGCTTATCGTAGCGGAAAACATGGCGGACAGTAAACTGTTCGATGTTGTGCGCGTAAGCGATAAAAAACTTATCGGCGAAATAATCGAACTTCGCGGCGACAAGGCGTCTATTCAGGTCTACGAAGAGACGAGCGGCTTGGGCGTAGGCGATACGGTAGAGTCCACTTACGCGCCCCTTTCGGTAGATTTAGGGCCGGGGCTTATCGAAAGTATTTTCGACGGTATTCAAAGACCTTTAAATAAAGTTTACGAAAAATACGGCGACAGAATAAGCAGGGGTATACAAGTAAACAATATCGACCGTGAAAAACTGTGGGATTTTAAGGCCGAAGCAAAGGCAGGCGATAAAGTCTCCGCAGGCGATATTTTAGGCAGCGTGCAGGAAACTTCTATAGTAAGCCATAAAATAATGGTTCCTTACGGCATAGAAGGCACGGTCAAAAAGATAACTTCGGGCAACTACAACATAACGCAGACCGTGGCGGTTATAGCGACCAAAGACGGGGATAAAGAAGTATGTATGCTTACCCGTTGGCCGGTTCGCCGCGGCAGACCTTATAAATCCAAAATCAATCCGTATATGCCTATGATAACGGGGCAAAGGGTTATAGATACGCTTTTTCCGATAGCAAAGGGCGGCGTTGCGGCTGTTCCCGGACCTTTCGGAAGCGGCAAAACGGTCGTTCAGCACCAACTTGCAAAATGGGCGGACGCGGATATCATTGTTTACGTCGGTTGCGGGGAACGCGGCAACGAAATGACCGACGTTTTAAACGAATTCCCCGAACTGAAAGACCCCAAATCGGGCGAACCGCTTATGAAAAGAACGGTGCTTATCGCAAACACTTCGGATATGCCCGTCGCCGCGCGTGAAGCGTCCATCTACACGGGTATAACGATTGCCGAATATTTCAGGGATATGGGGTATAACGTCGCTATAATGGCGGACTCCACTTCGCGCTGGGCGGAAGCGCTGCGCGAAATGAGCGGCAGACTTGAAGAAATGCCCGGCGAAGAAGGCTACCCCGCGTACCTTTCGTCCCGTCTTGCGGAATTTTACGAGCGCGCGGGTATGGTAAACACCCTTTGCAGCGGTGAAAGGGTGGGTTCGGTTTCCGCTATCGGCGCGGTGTCTCCGCAGGGCGGCGATTTAAGCGAACCCGTTTCGCAAGCTACTTTAAGAATAGTAAAGGTGTTCTGGGGACTTTCTTCGGCACTCGCGTATAGAAGACATTTCCCCGCGATAGACTGGCTTATAAGTTATTCTCTCTACGCGGATAAACTTGCCGACTGGTACAATCAGAACGTGTCCGAAGACTTTACGCGTATGCGCGCGTTTGCAATGAGCGTGTTGCAGGAAGAATCG
>CAMOVY010000089.1 GCA_946627905.1 uncultured Clostridia bacterium | reverse complement strand
TTTCAAGATCCAGATGCTTATACCAGACTTCCATATTTCCGATTTCGGAAAATTTGATTGGAGGTACAATTTAATATGAAAACTTTTTCGCAGGCGAAAAAACTCACTTATTTTGCGGTTTTGACAGCGTTGACCTTGGTACTGCAACTTTTGGGCAATACTGTGAAAATAGGTATTCTTACTCTTAACTTTTCGCTTATTCCCATAGTGCTTGCGGCTATACTCTTGGGCGTGTGGTACGGAGCGGCGCTTGGCGCTATTACGGGACTTATTATCTTGTTGAATTGCGGGGTGCTCGGTGCGGACGGGTTTACCAACGTGCTGTTTGCTTCCGACCCCGTGGTGATTACGCTTGTATGTATATTGAAGACTGCGGCGGCGGGCGCTGTAAGCGCGTTGTTGTTTAAGTGGATAAAAAGATACAACGGATTTGCGGCAACGGCTCTCGCAGCGGGCATAGTTCCCGTAATCAATTCGGGAATATTTATTTTAGGAATGCTTTGCATTATTCCGTCGCTTCGTGAATTCGGGTTTATTGCCGAAGGCGCAAACGCTTTTGCGACCATAGTACTCACGTTTGTCGGGTTGAATTTTGTGTTTGAGTTCGCGCTGAACGTGATTGTTGCGCCCGCGCTTTATAGGGTTATATACGTCGTCGACCGTTCGTTATTTATTAAGCGCAACGATAACGGCAAAATAAAAGAAGGCACGACGGTAGGCGGGGCGGCAACCGATAAATATAAGGACGAAGAATAATGCTTTTAGTTATAGACGTAGGTAATACGAATCTTAAATACGGCGTGTGGGAAGACGATAATATGCTTGCGTCTTTCCGTGTGTCGTCAAGAATTTCGAGAACTGCCGACGAATACGGCTCTGTACTCGTAAATCTTCTCGACAATTCGGGCATAAAGAAGACGGACATAGACGGAATTATCGTGTCTTCGGTTATTCCGACCTTAAATTATACTATTTGTCATATGTGCGAATACTTTTTCGGCATTTCGCCCCTTATGGTAGGGCCGGGGATTAAAACGGGCTTAAACGTAAAGGTGGAAAATCCCAAGGAAGTGGGCGCGGACAGAATAGTCAACAGCGTTGCCGCGTACAAAAAGTACGGCGGACCGATTATCGTTATCGACTTCGGCACGGCGACAACCTTTAACGTGGTGGACGCAGACGGCGCGTTTATAGGCGGCGTTATCGCCCCCGGGATAAAGACTTCTTTAGGCGGGCTTGTGTCGAGTACGGCGCAACTGCCTATGATAGAGTTAGTTCCCCCCAAAAAGGCGATTGCCAAGAGTACCGAAACGAATATGCAGGCGGGTATAATTTTCGGATTTTCAGGGCTTGTCGACAACATTGTCGGCAAAATCAAAAAAGAACTCGGCGACCAAAACGTAAAAGTAATAGCGACGGGGGGCTTGGGCGAAATTATCGCCAAAGAAACCAAGAATATAGAAATTGTGGACAGAACTCTTACTCTGTTCGGACTTAAGACCATTTACGATTTGAACAAATAGAAAGCGCCCGATTTGTGCGGGCTCATTTATAGGGAAGGATAAATTATGAAGAAAGTTGGCGTTGCAATTTTGGGACTCGGCGTCGTAGGCGGCGGGGTGTACAAAATTCTTACCGAAAAGAAAGAATACTTTAAAAAGACGCAGGATTTGGATATTACCGTAGAAACGGCGCTCGAAAAGAATATCGACCGCGCTCTCGCTTTGGGGCTTGACAGGTCGACGGTTGCGGCTAATATCGAAGAAGTGGTTTCTAACCCCAACGTAGACGTGGTTGTAGAAGTTATGGGCGGTACAGAACCCGCAAGAACGTTCGTATTAAAAGCGCTTATGAGCGGCAAGTCGGTGGTAACCTCGAACAAAGAACTGTTTGCAAAGCACTGGTCGGAACTCGAAGAAGAAGCGAAGAAAATGCAGGTCGCTTTGATGTTCGAAGCGAGTTGCGTCGGCGGCGTTCCGATAATAAGGGTGTTGCAGGACGGTATGCAGGCGAACAAAATTCTGTCTATAATGGGCATAATAAACGGCACTACCAACTATATTCTTACCAAAATGGCGGAGTGCGGCGAGGACTACGAAACGGCGTTAAAAGAAGCGCAGAAACTCGGATACGCCGAGTTCAATCCCACCGCCGACGTGGAAGGGTTTGACGCAACGTATAAAATTTCTATATTATCCAGCCTTGCTTTCAATAAAAAGGTATGCATAGAAAACGTTTACAGAGAAGGCATAACGGGCATTGATAAAGAAGATATAGCTTACGGCAAATCTATGGGCTATACCCTTAAACTTCTCGGTATAGGTAAGCAGACGGACGACGGAATAGACGTAAGGGTACACCCGACGTTCGTTAAAAACGACAATCCGTTGGCAAGCGTAAACGATTCCTTTAACGCCGTGCATTTAGTCGGCGATTCTGTAGGCGAAATTATGCTGTACGGCAGGGGTGCGGGTGCGCTTCCTACGGGCAGCGCAATCGTCTCCGACGTTATTTTTGCCGCCAAACACAGCGAGTGCTATTACGCACCTTTTAAGAATAACGAAAAGGGCAATAAGGAAACAAAATTCGTTTCCGACTTTATAAGCAAGTATTACGTCAGGATATTCGTTAAAGATTCCGCGGGCGTACTTGCCAAAATTTCGGGACTTTTCTCAAAAGGGAATATCAGCATTAAAGAAGTTAAACAGTTGACTTCGGGCGAAGGTCTTGCGGAAATAATCATTATTACGCACCCCGCTTACGAGAGCGATATGAAAAAGACGGTGGAAAAAATATCCGCGATGGACGAAGCGGTGTCTGTAAAAGGTTTTATCAGAATAGAAGAATAAACAATAAAATTAAACGCCACGGCTTAAACTGTTTGCGCCGCGGCGTTTTCATATAAAAAACTTGAAATTTTTTGCGATATATAGTAAAATTTATACAAGATGAATTTCCGCGTGATTTTCCGATACCGTTGCGCGGGAAAACGGTTAAAAAAGGAGCGTAAATGCTGGTTATATTTTCAGGCGGGTCGGGCGTAGGCAAAAATACCGTAATATCCGAACTGATAAAAAGCGGCGGGTTCGCGCTTATGCCGACTTACACCACAAGGGATAAGCGTGCGGGGGAAAGCGAAGGCAACCCCTACTGTTTTCTGACCGACGCGCAGTTTAAAAAGAAGATAGAAGAAAACGAGTTGTACGAGTATGAAAACGTACACGGGCATTACTACGGCACGTCCAAACTTCTTTTGAAAGAGAAACTTGCGCTCGGTAAAATTCTGCTTAAGGATATCGACGTTTTAGGCACGCAGAATCTCGTTAAAAGCATAGGTAAAGACGTCAAGATAATAACGCTGTTTTTAAAGGTCAATTCCAAAGAAGTATTAAAACAGCGCCTTACCGAGCGGCGTGAAACGGAAATAGACAAGCGCCTTGCCCGCTACGAAATGGAAATGTCGTTCTGCGATAAGTACGATTATATAATAACCAACGACGACCTGTTAAGCACTAAAAATCTCGTGTTGCAAATTGTAGGGGCGGAAAATAAAGGCTTGCCTTTCGGCGTTATAAACGATAGCGCGATAGACGACGAAAAGGTGAAAGGCTACGTGCAAAGATTAAATACAGGCGAAACGCTTTCGCCCGTTAAAATCGCTTATGTCGGCGGCGCGCCGTATATAGTGGAAGGTAGACACAAATTCCTTGCGGGTCTTACTGCGGGTAAACCCGTTGCAAAAGAAATATTGAACGGTTATACCGCCGAAATCTGCGACCAAACTACGTGGCTTAATAAACTTAACGCGGTAAAGGTTAAATAATAAGTAAACAAAACGAAGCGTAATTACGCTTCGTTTTATAAAAGGGGCAAAATGAAAGAACGGATAAAGGAACGCGCGTTTTCTTCGCCTATTCTGTCGGCAATATCGGCGTCGCTATTTGCGGTGGTGATTTTTTCCGTACCCGAACTTTTCAGTGTAAAAGAAGACGTGCTTTTCGTTCTAAATATCGTATGCCGCGCCGTCGCCGCCGTTTTGGCGCTTGTTTTAGCGAAAATCTGCGGATTTAAATTGTTTAATAAGCCAAAAACCACCGTGTCCGCAATTTTATTGTTTGTTTTGGGGCTTTTGGTCTGTATAAACAATTTCCCCGTAATAGGGTTTATAACGGGCGACGTCAGGTTGCTGAATAATTCCGAAATAGTAAAATATTTATGCTATTGCGCCGCAATAGGCGTTGCGGAAGAGTTGGTTTTCCGCGGGCTCGTTATGCCGCTTTGCGGTTTTAAACTCAAAGATAAACCCCGCGCCGCATTTTGGACTGTTGCGGTAAGCGCGGCAATTTTTTCGTTTTGCCATCTTTTCAATATCTTTTCCGCAGGGGTTGCCCCCACGCTGTTGCAGGTGGGGTATACGTTTTTGACGGGCTGTCTTTTCGGCGCGGTTTATCTGTTTACGGAAAATATTATCTTTCCGATATTGCTACATTTTATTTACGACGTGGGCGGGCTGGTTTTTACAGAACCGTTCGGAATTGCAACGGGCAATATGTGGGACGCGTATACCGTAATAATAACCGCCGTACTCGGTGTGATTACGGCGGCGGTATTTGCGGTTAAATTGTGGAATTATAAAACGGTTGAAAAATCGCGCGATTAAAAATAGTCTTTATATTC